>CAYYUU010000188.1:0-9157 GCA_964474955.1 uncultured Alcaligenaceae bacterium
CACAACACCATTGCGGACGCGAAACGCTACGGCGGCTTGGACGAGAGGCCAATCGTAGGATTTCTTCTGGCGCACTTCGTAGCTCGCGTTGGCTAGGCTGTTGTTGGGGATCGTCACCTTTGTCACGATTTCGTTCGCGGCGAGGACGTGTTCGCGTTCGTTGGCTTGGTCGGGAGCTTGGAAGAAACTCCTCATTTCAACTTCGCGGGTGTTGTTCGAAGGTCCCTGGACAGTGACCGATGCGCCGAGTGCCACCAACACCGGTGCGAGTGTCGATGGGTTGACTATGACGCAATCGTAGCCTTCGGTGAAGACAGCGTGGTATCGATTTTCCCCGTGGCGAGCATAGCACTCACTGCCGCCTTTGAGTATGCAGTTGACGTGCTCGTCGCGGAAGTACCAACAGCGGTTTCGTTGGCACAGGTTTCCACCGAGCGTTGCCATGTTGCGAATTTGTGGACCGCCGACCATTCCGGCAGCCGTCGTCAGCGCGGGGAAGTGTCGCCGTAAAGTCGCGTGCGAGGCGATGTCGGATAGCTTGGTTCCGGCACCAACGTTGATGCTTCGTGGCGGATCGTTGCCGCCCGTCGAAACGCCAGCGAGTGTGTTGATGAAGTTGACACTCACCAAACGCGTAGGCTGGGCGACATATTCTTTTTGCAGATCGTGGAGGTCAATACCTCCGGCCAGTAATTCGGTCGGGCCATAGCGAGTCTCCAACAGCCGAACAGCCTCGGTGACCGTGGAGGGACGATAGTATTCGAATTTCTTCATTGTGTTGGACACCTCGTCGAAAGGTGAAAGGTGGAAGAGGAAAGGGAAAAGGGAAAACAAAATTGGCATTCTTTTTTTACTTCCACTTTTCACCTTTTTTCTTCCACTTTCCAGCTTGGAGTTTTAGTTGCCCGCGAGCGCGGCCAGCACGCGTTCGGGCGTGAAAGGAGCCATGGGAACACGAACTCCGAGGGCGTTATAAACGGCGTTGCCGATGGCGGCACAAGTCGAAATCGTTGGCGGTTCTCCGATGCCAATCACACCGCGTTCGGGCATGTCCTGCATGTGAACCACGACCTCCGGGACGTCTTGAATTCCGGCGAGCTTGTAGAACTCCATGTCCGGGTTGACCTGTCGTCCGGTTTGCGAATCCATGATTCGCTCTTCAAAGAGGGCATAGTTGACGCCCATGATGACGCCACCAGCAACCTGGGACTCACAACCAAGCTTGTTGATGACCATACCACAGTCCTGGACGGCTACCACTTTGGTACACTGGACGACGCCAGTTTCGGTATCGACCTTGACCTCGGCAATTTGGAGTCCGCCGATGCCGGAGCTAGTGTAGGCCTGGTCCCACGTCCCCTGGCCGGTGACGGGTGTTTCGCCGAGCCGCGCGCAAGCCTCTTTCCAGGTCCAACGCTGATTATTAGGCCCAACGACTCGGCCATTCTGCACGCTCAAGTTGGCCGCTGGTACATTCACACGTTGGGAAAAAGTTTGAAGGAGGGCCTGCTTAGCTGCTTCGGCTGCTTTGAATGCAGCAGGTGTTGTTCCCGGACACGTCGTGCTCCCACCGGACCCGGTTGATCGCCCGAGTTGGCTTTCGCCCATCTCGATGGTGATCTGGTCTGGTTGCAACCCGAGAGATTCCGCAGTCACGATGGCCAATGACGTTCGGATGCCGGTACCGATGTCTTGCGTGGAACCTTGAACGAGGACCGAACCATCACGAAAGATAGTCGTCTTGATATCGTTGGGGTTTCGACCGGCCCCGCCCCAGAGGTGCATGGCCATGCCGATTCCATGTTTGACGACGTTGCCGTTATTCTGACCCGGAGCATGCCACTTGTTATTCCAATCCGAGAGGCGTCGGGCAATTGCGATTTCCCGTGTATAAATCGTGTGCCGAAGGGCTTCGAAGGACGTCGGAGAATTGCGGACGGCAGCCGGATCGTTCGGCGGAATGTTTCGGAGCCGCAAGTCCATCGGATTCATATTTAGCCGCGCCGCGAGCTCGTCGATGATCCATTCGGTCAACATACAGTTCTGTGGATGTCCGGGAGCCCGCATCGCCCGTGCCGCGCCGGTGTTGAGCTTGACAATTTGGTGCTTGCGGTTGATGAACGGAATCGTCGTGTAGACGTAAGGAAGCAACCGCAAATTGACAGTTGCACCGTTACCGACTCCAGGAGTCCCGTAGCAATCGACTTCGTAAGCCCTGATTTGGCCGTTGCGGGTGGCGGCCATCTTGACCGTCCCAAACGCCGAAGGTCGGTTGCCTGCCGTGGTGACTTCTTCTTTCCGGTCCAAGAATATCTTGACCGGAGCCCTGGTCAGCTTGGCCAGTTCGGCGGCTGCGTATCCTTCGGTGCCAGGGCTGAATTTACTCCCGAATCCGCCGCCCATGACGTGGGTGATGCACTTGACTTTTCCTGCCGGCAAGTTGAACCGGCGGGCCAGCATGTTGGCCACGTTGTGCACCGCCTGGGTCGAGCACCAAACCGTCAGCTCGGTTTGGTTCGCGTTCCACTCGGCGACCAGACCGTGTGGTTCCAAACACTGGTGGCAGATGACGGGAAGGCCGTAGAAGTTTTCGACCGTGGCTGCCGTACCCTGGTAGGCTTGCTCGTCGAAGTTGTTGGACTTGAACTCGCCGCCGCGCCTGAGGTTCGATGGGTTGAACCCGCCCATCGTTCGAGCCGTCTCGCGAGCCCAGAGGGCCTGGTCTTCTTTCACGTAAGCCGGCAGTATTTTGTAGTCGACTTGGATTTCGCGAATTGCGTCAAGAGCCTGTTCCTCGGTCTCGGCGGCGAGGGCGACGAGGTCTGCCCCGGCGTAGAAGACTTCTTGCCCGACGACCGAGTTCCCCTGGTTGTCGGTGACGACCCAAACGGCTCGCACGCCGGGCATTCGCTCGGCCCGTTGGGTGTTGATGCCCCGAATGAACGCCCGAGGATACGGAGATCGCAAGATCAAGCCGTGGAGCATTCCGGGTCGGTTGACGTCGTAACTGTATTTCGCCCGGCCGGTCGCCTTGTCGGGACCGTCGAGCCGCTGGACCTTCGTGCCGATGACTCGGCGTTGTTGTGGCCAAGGCATGATTACTGGGCTCCCTCGTTGTTGTTGGCTCCGTTGCCCCCGCCGCCAGGTTGGGGCTGTCGGCGTTGTCGTCCGCACAGGTCATAGATCGCATCTCGCATTTGCTCGTACGTGCCGCAGCGGCAGATATTGCCCGCGAGCCCCGCCTCGACTTCTTCGGGCGTCGGGCGGTTGTTCTCTTGGAACACGGCGTGCATCGAGACGACGAATCCGGGGGTACAGAAGCCACATTGCTGGGCATCGTATTGGACGAATTTACTCGGAACGCGAGCCGGTTCGCCATCGGCATTCACGAGAGATTCGGCGGTTTGGATGCCCTTGCCGTCGGCCTCGATCGCGAGCATCGAACAAGCGTAGATCGGCTTGCCTTCGAGCAACACCGTACACGCTCCGCACGTGCCGGCGTCGCAGACTCGCTTACACCCAGTGACGTCGAGATAGTTGCGGAGTGCGTCGAGCAACGTTACGCGAGGTTCGACGTTCGTGGTCATCTCGAACCCGTTGATGGTGAACGTCATCCGCACAGCGTTGGGGCCACGACGAACGGCTTGTTGTTGTGCAGGAGCCTGGGCCTCGACGGTCGGCAACGCAACCGAACCGAGAGCGGCGGCGGCTCCGGCCGTTCCGGACCCCTTCAAAAAGTCGCGTCGGGAAAAGCCCGAGTCGTGAGATTCGGGGGCACCGTCTTGTTTGGAATCTTGTGGGTCGTGCATTCGGTCAGACCCTCCGTTGGTAGGAAAGGAACTGGATAAGTCCAAAGCAGAGGTGAGAGGTGAGGGACTCCGGTTCGGAGCTTGCACCTTCCAACGCGCTGATTGTAAAGAGGGGAAGATGAAGACTCAAGCGCCGAGTTTGTGGATTTGCGAAACGACACAACCACAATTTGGTTGGACTTCAGGACAATATGAACTGTGCGGAAGATAGCATAGTTCTTCAGAACATAGATGTGTTCGGAAACGACGAACCTAACTTCCATTCCCAAACCATTTGTCTATCGACAGTTATGTTCGCAGAAACGATTTCTATTCCGAACCCTCACAAGAATCGCATTTGTAGATTGAGCTAGCAATTCGTATGTTTACGCACAGTCCTATGCGAAGAGAGTGGTCACTTCCGGCATAATGAAATTTTCTTCACTCATTCTACATCTCCACAGTCTTTTGCGTTTGGTAAGGAGAAAGGAGCCCGTTCTTTCGTCGACGTAAGAAAAAATTATCGAGGTGGATCTGAAGCAGAATGGAGAGGACAACAGAAACAAGATCTCCGCGAAGACGCATCTATGTCGGACGAGACGAGTGGTCCTGTTTCCAAAGGACTACGTTTCGACTTTGATACATTCCCTTCGGAGAATTCAGCTCGGATACCTGAACTTTCCCGCGCACAAGAACCCAGAAGAGATAGAACTTTAAGACTTGGAAGGCGCCACCATGAGATTTGAGTACTTACTCTTCGTCTTGCTCGCTTCGCCCGGACTCGCCGGAGGAGCGGCCGCCCAGCAGGCCACGAGCGAAGAACAAAGGAAGAATGATAACTCCAAACACGACAAAACCCAAAAATCTCAAAAGCCTCGGAATCCGAAGAAGCCTCGGGAGAAAGCCCTCCCCGTAAAGCACCCTCCGAAACCATTTCCGTTTTCCAACTTAGAATCAGCCAAACAGGTAAAGGGGCTTTGCCTACTCAGGTATCGAATCAGCACGGACTCGCCGAAGTGCCAACAGTTCTTTGACCAGGGTCTCGCGTGGTTCTATTCGTATGCCTACGCCGAAGCGGTGCGTTCGTTCGAAACGGCCGTTCGCCACGATCCAAAGTGCGCGATGGCCTGGTGGGGCCTCAGTCGAGCCATGGCCAAGCACCACGGCACCCGCCGGACGTTCAAACAGGCTTTGGAAAAGGCTCGCGAACTCATGCCGAGGGCAAGTGCTCGCGAGCAAATGCTCGTGAAAGCGAGACTCCAGGAATATGGTCTGTTGCCCGAACTGAAGGGGAAAAAACGGGATACGAAATACAAGGCCGCCATCGGAACGTTGAACGACATGCTCTCCATTTATCCTGAAGACGAGGAAGCATGGTTTTATCGTGGGTATCTGGAGGTCCGAGCGAGCTACGGGTCGGCATCGGCATTGCCATTCTACAAGGCCCTTCTGAAGATCAATCCCCTGCATCCCGGGGCAAACCACGAACTGGTCCATTTTTACGAACGGTTCCGGCGCCCCGCGTTGGGCTGGACTCATGCGTTGGCGTACATGAAGTCGTCGCCGAAGATTCCGCACGCCTGGCACATGCAGGCTCACCTTGCCATGCGGTTAGGGCGTTGGAAGCACACCACCGATTGGTCCACGAAGGCCGTCGAACTCCAGGAGGCACATCATAAATATCAGGGAGTGAAACCGAGTTCGGATTCTCAGTTCTCCCACCACCTGGAAATCTTACTCATCTCTCTCACCTACGACGGACGCTTCCAAGAAGCCGACGCCGTGCGCGAGAAGTGCCGCAAATATGGATTTCGCCACAACCTCCCCTGGTTCCAGTTGCACATGGCGAAGCGAGAATACGACAAGGCCATGACGCTCGCCGACACGGCGTTTGGCCGCGACGAAACGACGCGAGCCTACTTGCGGGCGCTAGTCCACTTCGCCAAGGAAGACAGGAAGGCTGCCCTCCACGAAACCGAAGTCGTTCGAGCGGCTCACGAGAAAAAGCCCAAAGATCAAAAGTTGGAAAAGAAATACTGGACCATCGATGGGATAGCCAAGTGCCGAAAGGGAAATGTCAATGAAGGTCTGAAACAACTGAAAAAGCTCGTCGACTGGAGCAAAGACGACTACCGAGCCCACTCGTGGGGTGGTGGCGCATCTTATATGTTGATTTGGGGAAAAGAGGCCCTGCGAGCCGGTCGCTTCGACGTTGCCGAAGAAGCCTTCTTGGAAGCCATAGCTCACGACCCGGGCAATGTTTACGGGTGTCTCGGGATGCAAGCCATCTGCGAAGTCCAGGACAGAAAGTCCGAAGCCAAACGGTTCGCCGAGATCGCAAAACGCAGTTGGGCGAAAGCATCATCGATCCATTTGCAGGCGGAACGGAACGCCATGCGGGAACTCGTGCCGATGATGACCACCAAGAAATCCAAGGCCGAAGATTCTCAGCAGAAATAGTTGTCCCAAGCTCTCAAAAAGACCTCCCTTCGGGACTTTTGCGGAGTCCTGAAAGGACGACGATCTGATAGAAAGATGTGTAACGGTACTTCCACTGGTCTCAATAACGCAGTTGTGGCACTTTCTAAATATAGGATTGCATGAGTAGTCCTGTTGATCCCAATCATTTCTTGGGAGTTGAAACGCGAAATTTATTCTTGTCCGTTTCGTAGGTACACGCGGGCTGCGTGTCCTTATGACAAACAACAAAACGGACACCTACGAATTTCGCCTCCCTTGTCCCAAATGGGATGTCGTGACATTACTTCGGCTGGTTGTCATAACTCTATGTAAGTTTTGGCGTGACTTCGAGTGGCTCCCTCCTGTAGGATACAATTGGAACTCACATACATATCGGTTTTCCGATCCGCCCACACCTCAGATAGCACCTGGAGAGGTGATCCATGAAGTTACACTTTCTCAAATGGTTCTTGGCAGTCGTGATCGTGAGCGTTTTCGTTGCGGAAGTGGGAGCCCAACGTCGTGGAGACTGGAGAAGCCGCGGCAGCGGTGGAAAGCGAAGTTTCGATCCGGTCAAGACTTGGGAATATATGTCTCGAGGTCGAACTTCTATTAGTATATCCGACTTTCGATTTAACCGCGAAGAAGCCGAAGCGTGGGCCAAGAAAAAAGGCATCCGGAATGGGAAGCTCACGAAGACTCAATTCCTCAATTATATGAAGGACCGAACCAAGAAGTGGGAAGAACGAAAGAAGGAATTCGAGCGGAGGATGAAGTTGCCCCTTACGAAACGAGCCGCTTTGTATTTGAAAGATCGAGACAAGAATAAGGACGGCTACATTGATAAAAACGAGGCGGATCGGGGACTCCGATACTATGGGAAAAAGTACGACAAGAACGGGGACGGAAAATTCACTCGTGCGGAACTCCAAGAATGGTTCGCGGGCGTGAGAAAGTATGCCGAACAACGCCGAAAGGGCAGAGAGAACGACAAAAAACAGACCAAACCGAACGGGACGCCCCAACGGATCGTCATTGAAGCACTAGCAACGAATCGCCCGGTTGTGTTTGCTCGCGGAAAACTGCCCAATGGAACTCCCGATTGGTACACCGAGACCGACATCGATAAGGACGGACAAGTCGGACTCTATGAATGGCGAAAGAAAGGCAAAGCGGCTGCGGAGTTCCTCAAGCTCGACACAAACCAAGATGGATTCATTACACCCGACGAAATGGTCCGGGCCGAAGAACGCGATGTACAAGCCACTCCCAAGAATGATTCCGGGGGTTCTCGCGGATCAAACCCCTCCCGTCGGCGACGATGATGCCTCCACGCAGATTGTCCTGCTTCTGGATTCAGATTCGAGCCCATAGGACAGGTTTGTAACCTGTCCAAGAAAATACGCGACAGGTTACAAACCTGTCCTACTATTCATGAGGTAACATCTCTTGATTGTGGATCGAACAGTCCTCACAGAACACTCGTGATTCCAAGATATGGCAGAGTAGGCTTATTTGGCGAATTGGAACGATTGGAAAAAATTATCAATCTCTTTGGACGAAACCCACGATTCCGTCCCTTCGGCGACTAATATAATGATTCGTCGATTCCCAACATAGATTCGCAGCCGAAACTTATCTTCTTCTCCTTTGGCAACGATCTTTCGTCCGACGATTCCCTTCCCTGATTTCAGTGCCTTTTCGGTTTTCATTTCTGCGGACAATAGCTTCAAGGCCCCATCGCGCAGCTGGTCGATTTGGGTTTGAATTCTCGGTCCATCGGAAGCGGTTTTCGGGTCGAGCTTTGTCGGGGCAAAGTCGATCAAGATCGCTCCGCTTTTATATCTCCAACCGAGTTCTTTCATGGTGGTCTTGGCAATCGTGACTTTGTCCTCAAACTTTTCGCCGTCGGGTGGAATCAAGACCTTGAACTGCCCGTCTTGAGAAGTGAATTCCTTGGGCTTTTGATTCTGGCCCTGAATTTTCTTCTTTCCCGCTTTCGCGGTGGAAAATTGGACCGGATTGTTGGTTCCACTGCTACAACCTGTGGCAAGTAACACGGCCAAGAATAGATGCCCAATGATCGGAAAACAAAGCAGCGCGTGATGAGACCGCATCCTAACCCCCTCCAAACTGTGTTTATAGTGACTCATACACCATTATGTTTTGCACATAACAACAGAGTTTCACCCCCAAATACATAAACTACCATTTTTCCCGTCGCAGATCGAAATGTGAGATAGACACATCTTTCCAAATGAACCGAAACAGATTGATCGGCTACGCCAGTAAATTATGTAAACATGATGAAGAAAACATCACAGAATATCAACATATCAATTTAATGTAAAAAATTTAGAATTCTGCTTAGATTTCATTAGACACTTCTGCGTGCGTTGGCTAGGATTTTCTTCGTTGATCAATGGCCACTTTTCAACAAGTCTGAGTTCGCGATCCGGATCCATGTTTGACGCGATTTCCACCGAAGCTCCCGTCACTTGAGGTGGAACTGATGTTTCCTCAACTATTTTCTTTTAGGAGTGTTTCGATATGGATTTTGACGCCCAATGGGAACTTTTGGTCGCCGAATCTTGGGACAATGCGGATCTGCGTGCTCGCCTCATGAGTGAGCCTGAAGTCGTCCTCGCTGAGCGAGGAATCGAAATTCCTGAAGGTGTCGAACTCAAAGTTGTTGCCGACACCAAGCAAGTGACTCACCTCGTTCTCCCGGTTCCTCCTTCCGAGACAGAACTTTCTGAGGAAGAACTGCAAGCTGCCGCTGCTGTCGGTGCTAGCTGCCGTGACTGCCGCGCTCGTTGCCGTGACTGCCGTTGCCGCGATTGCGGTGACTGAGGAGGACGCGGTAGCCGTGACTGCCGTACACGCGAATGCCGAGACAGCCATTGCCG
>CAYYUU010000188.1:9167-9815 GCA_964474955.1 uncultured Alcaligenaceae bacterium
GTCGGCGCTTGCTGCGCTTTCCGCTGCCGCCTTTGCCGTGACTGCCGTTGCCGTTGCCGAGCTACCTAAGAAGTTCGCTGTCTGAGTTTGGCCGCTCGTCTAAGCAGGAACGTACAAGCAAAACACGAAAGCGTGACCGAATCGCAAAGGTGCTCTCCGCAAGGTCCCGACCAATTCGGGTCTTGAGTCTTTGCAGCACGTGAGATTTTGTGTCATTGCTTGCACCCCTCGAGTATTCCGAAAAGTTCGTGGCATTCGGAATAGCAAGAGGGATTCTGCTCGTCACCACAATTGTGTGCCTCTTCGGGATCGGTTTGGACATAATGCTTCGCAATCCAAGATTTTACCCCCACCTCCAGGTCAAGGTCGTCGAGGGGCAGGGCGTGTTTGTCTTGTCGGAAACAAGGCAACGAATGCTGCGGGGTGAACTGTATGAAAAAGTTGCTCCCCTGTTAGATGGTCGGTCGGTCCAAGACGTCTGTGCCCAACTTCGTGGGCAAATTCCCGCCACCAAAGTCTATTACACATTAAATAAACTCGAACAAAGCGGCCTCGTGTGTGAATCGACGCCCAACGAATCTTCTGCGTCGACGTCGGCGTTCTGGACAATCAAGGGCCTCGAACCGCATGAGAATTTCGAGCAGGCCG
>CAYYUU010000189.1:0-9801 GCA_964474955.1 uncultured Alcaligenaceae bacterium
TTCGAGAATCCGGGCTGGATCAAACGAGTCCTCAACGGTTGGACTGGGAGTGTACCTGACCCGCAACAATACCACCGGGCCGTGGACGCTTGAAGTGACTTGAAACGGGTTTGTGGACATGTGCAGAGTTCTCCGAGGGCGGTCTTTGCTCAGGGCAAAAAGAAGAGAGATCAACCAATGTCATTCTACACGCCCGAAGATGATGGCCCACGAATTCACAAATTCTCCATGAGCTTTAGTCGTAGACGTTCACCCCACACGCTCTCAACAACTCAAGCCCTTGCTCCGTGAAGTCATTGTCCATTGTCTCGTCATCGAGACCGTCATTTGCGACGTTCATCAGTTCGACGTCTGGAAGGTGCGGACAACTTGCCAGGACTTCGAGGGCTTCGTCATTGAGCGAACAGTTATGCAAACCGAGTTCTTCTAAGTTTCGCAAGAATCCGCTCTCGACAATTACTCGGCAGCCTTCGACGCCGACTTCGGCTCCGCACAACCGGAGGACTTTCAAGTTCACGAGATGAGGAGATCGGACGAACTCGAGGAATTCTTCCTGGCCCACGAACGGTAGTTCCCAAGTCGTGCCAAAAAGAGGTTCTGCGAAGATCGTCTCGCAATCGAATTCGAGTTTTTCGAGCTTCGCCAAGGATGGGTTCTGGGCCAACGTGGCCAGTGGGAATGGTTGATCGGGAGGAACTTCCAAGATCAATCGATTGAGATTGTGGAGTGTGTCCAGAGCGAACAGACGATCGAGGTCGCATCGATATCCGAGGATCACTAATTCTTCCAGGCGCGGCAGAGCTTCAATGAATACGGGGATGTCCCAACCAAAAACTTGGTCGTCCACGAATGGAGTTCCAAGCATGCCCGACATCATTTCGGGATTGCCGAGATGCACTTCGCGAACGCTGGAAAGCGTAGAAGTCTGACCCAAACGGCGAAAGACTTCGCGGCATTCGACGGGCTTTTCGGGGTCGGTAATGCTCGTCGAGCCGACACCATACAGGTAGAACTTTCGGACCAGACGCAGCGATTCGGACTCCGCAATCATGGTCGCGTATTCGTCGTCGACCATGCGGAAGAGGACCTCGTCGACCCAACCGCGTTCGAACACGAAGTATTGGCGTTGATTGTTTCGCACGAACGCGATTTCGTCTCGGACGTGCTCCTCTTCGCCCCAGTCGCCGTGACTGATCGGCCCGATCCATTCTCGCCAGTTAGCTTGGAGCAACTTTTCTTCACGGACGAGGAGACGGCTGTACTCTGGTCGTTCGAAATAGTCTTGGCCTTCGGACTCTTGCCTGATGCGGCGTATCTCACACTGAATGCGGATGAACTCGGCGCGTTCGGGATTGCCGTTTTCTTCCAGCCAATCGGCGTAGATCAGACGCGTCGCGTCGTCCTCGGGATTCTGGGAGATCGCCTGGTAGAGTTGGTTGTTGTGGATCGTCATACGGTCTTTTCCCTCGAGGCTATTTCAACACAACCAGCTTGGGACAGTGCTTTCGAATGTCGGGAAGTTTGTCAGAGGCGAGCCAATCCCCTCGCATGTCGAGAATTTCCAGGGCCGGGAACCGCTTCAGATGGTGTCCGATCTTTTCGTCGTATGTACTCGCGCGAAGTTTTAAGTACGTGAGTCCTCGAAATTCCTTGAGGGCTTTCCAAACAGCGGGCGTTCGTCCGTAGCCCAGTTCCAGGATTTTGACGTGCTTGAGTTGCGTCAACACTTTCACGGCATCGACGTCGGGAGACCCGGGCAGCATGAGTCGTTCGACGTTGGGGAAACGGTCGATGATGATTTCGGCCGTCTGTTTGTGCAACCGGGTCCGCGGCCACAACTCACCAGGATGTTCAAGAGTCTTGAGCCCTGGGAGCGAAGGCAAATGTTGCCACTCGTCGAGGTCGGCCTCACTTCCGATTCGGAGTTCTTGAAGCTTTCGGCAGTATTTCAACACACCCAGGCCAGTCAGTCGACGATAGCTCCGGTGCAGATGGAGACAACGCAAATTCGACAGCGTTGGCATTTCGCTGAGTGAGAGTTTTGGGTCTCCAGCTCCTCCAAGAGCGGACAACGTGAGTCGTTCGAGCTTTGGAAAATGTTCCAACGATCCGAGTTCGTCGTCGCTTCTCCAATTTCGGATATTGAGTTCGCGTAATTCGGGCCACTTCGGTAGAACGCTCGAAGGTGGATTCTGCGCGGACATGCCAGCGTTGACGAAGAAGCGGAAGTTCCGCAGTTTCGACAAAGCCTCCAGTTGGAGTAAGCTCTCCGGTTGCAAGTCGAGCACGTGGCCCAAATCGAGTTCTTCGAGGTTCTTAAATTTCCGCAACTCGCGGACGGCGTTCCCGTCGATGCCGTGTTCGAAATGCAGCTGCCGCAGGTTGGCGAACGCGGGCAACGATTCGGCTTCGGCTTCGGAGACGAAGTGGTTCTGACTCAACACGTTCAACGAGCGCAATTGTGTCAGGCCTTCCCAAGGGGCGAAAGACGTATTGGACCGAAGCCCGGGATACGAACATCGCAGTCTACGGACGTTGGGATAACAAGCGATTTCCACAATTTCATTCTTCCGAAGCAACGACGAACCGGTCCGTCGAATTTCCGCCGTTCGTTCGACAAGATCGGGCGGGAGTTTGACAGCGATTCCAGGTTGGATTTTTTTTCCCGCCCACGAAACCCAACCAATGCGTTCCTTGTGTTTGTTCCACCAGTCGGCCCCACCAGGGTTCGTGATTATCTCGGGTGCTCCTTCGGTGGCCAGGAATCCGCGTTGCCACAACAGCCGAACGGATTGGAACTTGCTGGTCTTCCAGGCTTCGCGGTGCTTACGGATCAACAACTCTCGCCGTTTTCGTAGGTCGTGGAGTTTCGGTGCGATGTCTTGGGCATCGTGGAGGGGCAACTCGCACTCGATGCGTATTCGTTCGGCCCAATCGGGATCGCCGTTTTCTTCGAGCCAGTCGGCGTAGACCAGACGCGGTGTGTCGTCGTCGGGGTTGTCCAGGATTGCCTGGAAGAGAGATTCGTTCGTCATTGGTTGTGGTCTCGCAAAGAAATGTGGAGAGAGTGTCTGTTGATGTGGACACAAAGATATATTCGTCCGTTCGCGAGGAGTCTTTGAAAGTCCCTTGTGCGGTTCAGCCAACCGATGGGGGTTCGAGTCGATCCGCTAGGGCGTCGGCGAAGAATCGGATGATATCGGCGCCGCCTATTACTTGCGGAAAATGTCGATCCGGAACCCCTCGCTCGACGTGGAATTTGTAGCAGAGTTTTCGTAACGGATCGAACCACTCCTTGCGATGCTTCTGGAACAACTCGTCCTCGCGTGCGAGCAAGTCCGGGCGGTTTGGGTCGAGTTCGTCGAGGTGTTCCAACTCACACTGGACACGGATGAATTCGGCGCGTTCGGGTTGGCCGTTTTCTTCGAGTCAGTCGGCGTAGACCAATCGCGGAGTGTCGTTTTCGGGGTCTTCGACAATGGCACGGAACAGTTCTTCGTTGTGGGAAATCATGGATTCACCTGGATTTCATTTCAAGACCGCGACGTTGGGACAATCTTTCTTCAGATTCGCGAATGTCTCTTTGGTCGTCTCCGCCCCGCGAAGGTCGAGTACCTCCAGAGCCGGAAATTGTTTGGCGTAGGACCCGACGTTCTGCCAGTACTGAATTTCCTCCACCTTCAGGTATTTGACTTTTTGAAACGCCGACACTGTATTCCAATCTTTGGTGCTCGGATAACGCAGCACAAGGGTTTCGACGTGTTCGAGTTTGGTGAGATGTTCTTCGACGCCATCAGCCTTCCACCTTGGAAAGCGTATCTGTTTGACGTTCGGGAAACGCTCGACAAGGATTTTGGCCACCTGGCGTTGCAAGGGCTCAGGCCCCTCCAACACCTCGAGTCGCTCCAGGCGAGGAAGTTTCTTGAGTTCGTCGACGGCCAGGGAGTCCTTTTTGAAGCAAAGGTCCCGAAGTTTCAGGTGTTTGCTCAGTCCCGCGAACCCAACCATCGAATATCTGTGTAATGTCAGAGCGAGACAACGAAGTTCGGGCATCGAGGGCATCGCCTGGAGGTCGACTGACGACACGTTCGGCAAAACAGTGAGCTTCTCCAACTTTGGAAAACGGTCTAACGAGGCGAGTTCTTCCTTCGTCGAGAAAGCTAACAACCTAAGTTCTCGGAGTTCTGGCCAAGGTGGGAGGATATTGCAAGGAATCGAATCCTGAAGTGTGCGTGCCGGATAAAGTATGCGAAGCGTCTGGAGGTTCGTCAAGGGTTCCAGTTCGGCGAAGTCCTTCGCGGAGAATTGGAAGACCTTCGTGAAGTCCAGCTCTTCGAGGCTCACCAGTTCCCGCAACGGTGGAATGCAACTTCTTTGGAGTGTTGCCTGAAAGACGAGCTTGCGGAGGTTCTTGAGCGCGACCAGCGGTTCGATGTCTCCTTTGTCCAACGCATCGGTTCCCTTGCGTGATCGTAAACGCAGCGCTGTCAAGCATACCAAAGAGGCCCAAACTCGAGCGGCTGTGTCAGCATCGATGGTTGGGCAAGGACATTCGAGCTTCCGCAAGTTGGGATAGCGGGCAATCTCCTCGAACTCGTCTTGTCGAAGATGCGTCTCGCCCGTGCGTCGAATTTCGGTCGTCCTCGCCACGAGATCGGGTGGCAATTGTTCGCACACGCCGGGCTTCAGCTTCTTACCGGTCCACGTAACCCAACCAATACGGTCTTTGTGTTGCTCCCACCACTCAACTCCGGCTGGCGTCGCGAACGACTCAGGCGACCCTTCGAGCGTCAAGAATCCGTGTTGCCAAAGAATCTTGCTCTTCGGATATTTGGGGACCTTCCAAGCTTCGCGGTGTTTGCGGATGAGTTGGTCGTGTCGTATCCGCAGTTCGGGTAGCCCAGGTGCGATGTCTTTGGCTTCGTGTCCAGGCAATTCGCACCCGATGCGAATAAGTTCGGCCCTATCGGGATCTCCATTCTCTTCGAGCCAATCGGCGTACACGAGTCGTGGCGTGTCGCCGTCCGGGTTGTTCAAGATGGCTTGGAACAGTTCGTTGTGGTGGAGATTCATCGATTCGCTCCGACGACTATTTCAAGATCGTGGCGTTGGGGCAATGTTTCTTGATTCCAGCGAGCATCTCTTTCGTCGCCGAAGCCCACCGAACGTCGAGAATCTCCAGTTTGGGGAATCGTTTGACGAAGTCCCCGATTCGTTGCTCTGGCTCGATCGACAACAGCCGAAGGTACTTGACGTTTTGGAAACCCAAAACGGGTTTCCACTCTTTTGACGTCATCCGAGGAAGCACCAAGGTCTCGACTTGTTCGAGTTTTGTTAGATGCTTCACCGCTTTCAACTCTTTCTCGTAGACACCATCCAAGTGGAGTTGTTTGACGTTGGGGAACCGTTCGACGATGATCTCCGCGGTGCGTTGCTCCGGAACTTGACTCGCCCAGTCGAACGTTTCGAGTTGAGGAAGTTCGGGCAACTGTTCGAGTTCTTCGGGTAGATACAACGAGCCAGCCAGTCGCAACTCTCGAAGATTCGGAAGATTCTTCAGCCCCTCGTAGCCAGAAAAACGGAGACGGAACCGGTCAAGGTGAAGACAACGTAGATTTGGGAGGTTTGGCATCTCGAGGAGTGAAAGTTCCGACTTACGGGCACGATCGGCTGTTAGGGAGAGTTTCTCCAACTTCGAGTACTGCCTTAACTCGGCGAGTTGCTCCTCGTTCACCCACATCCCAAATTTGAGTTCGCGGAGTTCGGGCCAGTTTGGAATTCGGCAAGAGTCTGGCGTTCCGTTGAGAGCATATGTCATTACCTCAAATTTCCGCAGCTTCTTGAGTGATTTCAAAGCAAGCACGTCCTGCTGCGGGACGTTGTACAATCCACCCACATCCAGTTCTTCAAGGTTCACCAACTCTCGCAGCGGTTGGAGACCGCGTCCGCAGAGCCCGTATAGGAAATCGAGTTTGCGGAGGTTCTTGAGCGAGGCCAAACCTCTGGTGTTATCTTCATCGAAAAGATAATTGGCAATGAAATCGAGAGACGTCAAATTTCCCAACGCAGCCCAAGCCTGGCAGGCCACTTCCGCATCGACCATTGGAAGAGGACAGCTGAGCTTCCGCAAGTTGTGGTAGCGGGCAATTTCCTCGAATTCGTCCTGCCGGAGTTGTGTCCCATCTGTACGTCGGATTTCAGTCGTTCTCTCGACGAGGTCGGCCGGTAACTTCTCACAGACACCAGGCTTGAGTTTCTGCCCACACCAAGTGACCCAACCAATCCGGTGTTTGTACTCATCCCACCATTGCGTGCCTGCCGGTTGGGCAAACAGTTCGGGCGATCCTTCGAGTGTCAAGAATCCGCGTTCCCAAAAGAGCGAACTCTTTGAGTATTTGGGGACCTTCCATGTTTTTCTTTGTTTGCGAATCAACTGTTCACGGCGCTTTCGCAGAGCGGGCATTTTGGGGACAACGTTCTCAAACCGCAGGGTGGCCAATTCGCACTCGATCCGAATACGTTCGGCCCAATCGGGATCGCCGTTCTCTTCGAGCCAGTCGGCGTAAATCAGGCGCGGTGTATCGTCGTCGTGGTTGTCCTGAATGGCCTGGAAGAGATTTCGTGCTTCGCTCATGGGCGATGCTCCAGAAATTGGAGAAGGGGAACAACGTTTCGTCGTTGTCAGGACTCGAGTTCTTTGGGCGTATACAGAATCTCAACTTCTCGCAAGGAAGGTAACTGGGATTGCTTGAGGATATCCGCCCAGAGCGGCTTGTTCGATCTTGGTTGCCAATCGAAGATGACCACCTTGCGAAGTTTCCCCAAGTGTGAGGAGTCCGCCAAGGCTTGGGGAATTCCGTCATGGCGTTGACAACCATACAAATTGAGAACTCGCAAGTTCGACATATAAGGCGAACTCGCAATGGCTTTGACGCCTTCGTAACTGACACTGGCTTGACACAGATCAAGTCGCATGAGGTGGGCGGCATCCGGCGACGACACCAGCGACTCAAGCGGTTTGTTGTGGATGCGAACACCCCGCAAACTTAACTCTCGCAGGTTGGCTAATGTTCCGGAGTCGATGAGGGCAGCCACAAATTCGCTCGTCAGTTCAATGACGTTAGCGTCGAGTGAAGTGATGTGCCGGGGGCATTGGCCGTTAGCTGGTTGGAAGAATTTCAAGAAATCGTTCCTGACATTCCACCCACGCAATCGCCTCAAGTTGGGTGCGAACGGAGCCCGGGACAACTGCTCGCCGGAGACGCGAGACAAACTGAGTTCGTAAAGGTTGGATAGATTTTCGGAAGAGAGAACGGTGGCGCAAAAGTCATCGTCCAGATGATTTGGTCGGGCATGCAAAGACTCCAACGTCGACATCCTCGGTGAGTTCGTGAAGAAGTCCAGAACCTGCTCAGGTGCAGCGTCCATCCGGATGAACGCCAATTCTCGAATCCCGCGTTTGTACGGCGATTCCAGGAGCCCCAGCACATCCGTACTTTGGAGGTCACCTCGGACACGGAGTTTCTCTACGCTCGACATCACCGCAGAGTGGAACAGTCGTCCGGGAAAACCCTGCAGAAGCGGCTCCGAGAGTTCGAGTTCCTGGACGTTCGTTAAATTCAAGTTCGCGGCGAGGGCGTTGGCAATCTCCTCGTCTCTGTTGGAGGCATTGGGAAATCTCAGCCGCTTCAGGCTCGGCAAGTCCAACGCCGAGATTGTGGCCACCGCTTGTTCGACCGATTCCCAATCATTCTCTTTGTTGGTCCTCAAGTCGAACGAAACTCCAGTGAGCCGACGGAGGTGTCGGCAATCTTTCAACTCGAACGCCTTCTCGCCAAGTCGTTCGAGACAAATATCGCGAGCCAATGGAGCCTTCTGGAACAGTCGAGGAGCCTGCGTCAAAAAGGACGCCGTCGTCATCTGCAGTCCAGACAAAAAGCCTCTTTCGAAAACTGGATTTGTGAATTGAAATCCGAGACTTGGCAACCATTCTTCTTTGTGTTCGGCCAACAAATCTTCTGATCGCTCGGAAAGCTCCCACCAAATCGGAGAGAATCGCGGGGAACGAGCGGCCTCACACTGCACGCGGATGAACTCGGCGCGTTCGGGTTGCCCGTTTTCTTCGAGCCAGTCGGCGTAGATGAGACGGGGAGTGTCATTTTCGGGATCTTTGACGATCGCCTGGAACAGAGAGTTGTTCGTCATGAAATCGGTTCCGTATGTTTGATTTGGGAGGCTCAGGCGAGACCCATTGTATTCAACTTGTTTGGGCAACTGGAACCGCAGAGTTGTGATCTGATCGTAAAGGTGTTGTTGGTTTGGGAATCGGAGACGTCGGCCTTGACCCGCGAACGACACTATTCCGAATGTGGTGGAAACTCACGAATCACGAGTTCGTATTTTCCTCGACCTCGCTGGCCAAAAGAGGTAGCCACGAGGCGATACGTTCCGCTCTTCTCTGGTGTGAACTCGATGCGGGCGTTGAGCGTTCTTCCGCCGAGCCCGTCATCGTTTTCGGCGACTTTCTTTCCCTCCGAATCGTGCAATCGCAGGAACGCATCGAACTGTTTGCTTCGCATCTCGATGACGTAGAGCCTTCCCGACTGCAAGGTGATTGGGTGGGTGGCTTCTGGGCGAATGAGTGTGCCTCGGATGGTCGTTTCGGTGAAGCGACTGCGGGCCGCCTTTTCGAGTTGTTGGACGTCGTCCCAGAGTTTTGTCCACGCCTGGCATTCGTCTTTGGCGAGCTTGGCCAGAGCCGTCTTGTCTCGAACACTCGCGAGGTCGTCGTTGGTCCGCCAGGTACGCATTCGGTCGGCGACCGCCGGTGACGCCAATCGCTCTTTTTTCAAAAGCGTCTGGTTGGCTTCGACATTGGCCCGGAGCCAGAGTCGGGCTTGCTGACGAAGGCGAGTTCGTTCTTCGGCGTCGATCTGTTTGGCGTGGATGCCCCGCCCCGACGCAGCAAGCACGGCTGCACGAACGGCGCGGAATTGGCATCGATTGCTTGGATGTTGGCCGAGCTTTGGATTTCGCTGCAACAACGCGGCATACAACTTGGCGGCGTCGCAATATCGTTTTCGGTACTTCACGCACAGAGTGATCAGGTCTTTCTGGGCTCGATCCGAAACTCGTGTTTTGTTCGCCAACACGGCGTCGAGTTTGGTTTCTAACTCGATCCAAGTTTGGCACAATCTGGCCCGATGTTCTGCCGCGTTTCGGAAGGGATGCCTCTCGGGGACGAGTTCGCCGACCTTCTTGAACGCCCGGACGGCCTCGCGAAACTTCCCTCGGTTACCGTGAATCAACCCAAGCAGGAACCAAGAAGTTGGCATTGACGGCTGCAACTCGATGGCCTTCTGGACTTTCGGAAGCGCCTCCTCGAATCGCCCGAGTATGTTCAGGTCGACCGCCCAGTTGTGATAAGCGCGGGCCTCGTCGGGGTCGAGTTGGGTCACTTTTTTGTACTTTTCGATGGCCTCCTCGCGCCTCTCGAGTTTGTCGAGGACCGTGCCCCAGATGAAATGCGCCCCAACAAGTTTGGGATCGATTTTTGTGGCTCGTCGGAGCTTTTCGATGGCCTCGTCGTACTTCTGTTGGGCGTACAAAGCGTCCCCCCATCCGTAGTGAGCCTTCGCATAGTTCGGTCGCAGTTTGATGCCCTTTTGGAACTTTTTGATGGCCTCCTCGTGCTTCTTCAAGGCATGGAGGGCAAAGCCCCAGCTGGCATACGCGCCTTCGTCGTTCGGGTCGATTGCGGTGGCCTTTCGGAACTGTTCGATGGCCTCTTCAGGCTTCTTC
>CAYYUU010000190.1:0-9797 GCA_964474955.1 uncultured Alcaligenaceae bacterium
ACGCTCTCGACCACCTCTTACTGTTCACAATTTGGAGTGGTTCCCACAACAACCCACGAGCCCTTCGTTTCACCATCCCCAAGCCAAAGCGAGCAAGCCCATGCACTTGGCCGTCGGTTCCAAAGTGTTTGCCCTCCCAGCCAACGAGGAGTACTTGTGTGCCGCGACCGTGCAAGAACAAGTCATGGGTCGATACTTCGTCCGTTTCGACGACGGGCGAGAGGAGTGGATCGATTCGGACAACGTTCACACCTTCCAATTGACGGTGCGACAAATGGTGGAAGTTCGTTTTCGGCTCGGAGAATCTTACCAACGAACTCACGTGGTTGGGTCCGAGTCTGGTGGCGTCGTAGTTCACAATGCCAAGGGTTACGAGCAGGAGATTCCGTTTTCGCAAGTCCGAGTTCCACTCCACGAAGGACCAGATTTTCTTCCGGGCGATCGCGTTTGGGGTCGGTGGACGGGCGACGATTATTGGTATCCCGGTACAGTCGAAGCGGGCATGAGAGATCAGTTCTCCGTGCGTTTTGACGACGGAGACCAGGAAGACTTGTCCGCCGAGCGCGTGAAGCCCCTCGAACTGCCGGTCGGGTTACGAGTGTTGGCCTACCCCGTGCAGCAAGGTGGTTGGGTTCCCGGAGAAATCGTGTCGGTCGACGGGGACGAAGTTCGCCTCCGGTACGATTACGGGGAAGTCATCACGACCACCATTCGAGATCTAAGGACGGACTTCGGGGAACCGACGTGGCACGCGGGTAATCGTGTGTTCGCCCAGTGGGATCCCGAGCCGTACTGCTACGTGGGGACTATCCGGAACGTCCAAGATGATAAGATAACAGTTGAGTTCGACGACGGAGATCAATCGACCGTGTTTGGGGCGCAAGTCTTCTGGCTCTACTTTGTGCAGGGCCAGGCCATTGAGGCGAGCCGACGCAGTGATCGACACTACGAACCGGCTCGGGTCTTGCAACTCCAAGACGAAGAATTACAAGTGCGATTCGAAGACGGCACGACGGCATGGGTCGAACTGAAAGACGTCCGGGTTTCGCCAGACAAGATTGCCAAATCTGGCTGAACACAAAGAGGAGATGATAGAAGCATGTGGCAGGCTGGCGACCGAATTTTGGCACAACGTGGACCTGGGGTGTATTGGTATCCCGGAACCATCCGTCACATCGACGAACAACGCTACTACGTCATTTTCGATGATGGGGAGGACGCCTTCGCCAACAAGGACGAACTCGTCCGCTTGGCCTTCTCCAAAGGCGACCAAGTTTTCGTACTCAACGAAAGCATCGAAGAGTACGTCGGGGCTCGCGTCGTGGGCGTCGCCTCGGGCGGGCTCCGAGTTCGCTATAAAACCGGCGACGAACAACCCGTCGAATGGCAAAAAATTCGCGTCGACATCGACACCTGGAAAGAACCCGAGGCGACCGAAGAGGTCCTCCCCTCGGTCCCGATGCACTGGAACCTTTGCGATCGCGTGTTGGCTTGTTATTACGACCTCGAATGGTACCCGGGAGTCGTTCTCCACGTCGAACGCGACCGCATCACGATTCTCTTTGATCACGGCGGCCAAGCCATGGTTACGCCCAACAAGGTCCGACCGTTGAAGCTCGAAGTCGGCGACAAGGTGACGTGTCGCTCGAAATTTGCGCCGGAATTTTATCCCGGAGAAATCGCCCACATCGAAGGCGAAAGAGTCCACATAGTTTTCGAGGACGGGGAGGAAGAAAAGACGTCTATCCGGCTCGTTCGGTTACGCCGCGACAGCTGGTTCGAGACACGCTCAGAAGTCCCTCTCTTGATCGGGAGCCGGGTGTTGGCACAGTTCTACGATCTCTTCTGGTATCCGGGCGTGATCCTTGGGGTCGAAGGAAAGCGAGTCCAGATTGCCTACGAGAACGGCGAGCAAGGGTTCGTCACGCCCGACCAACTGCGGGGATTGAAGATCGAGGTGGGGTCGCGCGTCTTCTATCAGGCAAGAGGTGGTCAGGAATATCAACCCGGCGAAGTCATCGGAAAAGAGGGCGAGAAAGTGCAAGTTCGATTCGACGACGGACACTCCGAATGGGGGTGGGTGAGGATGCTGCGGTTGGAGCGGTAAATTCAACGAATTCGGACTTGTTCCTGGACATCACCAATGCGAGAAATTACGTCCGTTCGTTGCAAGCGAATTCACGTCAAAAATCCCCTCGGCGGTGGCGACGTGGCTGGGCATTGGTAATTCGAAATCGGAGATCCGTCGGGCGCAAACGCGGAAAGCTATGGTTGGTGGCCGAAGGAACAAATCGGAAGTTACACACACACATTTTTCTTGGGGTCCCGGGAGAACTGAACAGAGGCCAAGCGCGTGATCCGCATCATGGAGACCCAGCCGAAGAAGAGTTCCACCCGTTGGTCTCCGACGATGACTCCCGCACGGATGAAGAAATCGAAGAATGTCTTCGAGAGTTCGCGAAGAACTACTCGGGGAGGTGGCGTTGGTTTCTTGGATGGGGGCAAAACTGCCATACCTTCCAAACGGAGGCGTTGAAGCATTGTCGTCTGGTTGTTCCCGACGCCGTCCGAAAAACAAAGCTGTAGGAAATGCAAACAACATGAGCACGTCAACCAAGTTCTTCAGGTCTTTTTCGGCCACGACGTATCCGGTGGAACCGCTAAATGAAGTCACGCAAGACGAAGCGATTCATTTGGTGACATATTACGAAGCGAAGTTCGACAGCGAAGGGCAACTCCGAGAGTTCACCAAACGTTTGAAACAACGAAACGGGGACAAAGAACCAAAGTGGATCGATATGTTCGTGGAAAAATACGACTATTACCCAAGTGGTTGCCTCAAGCAAAGAAAGCTGATCGACTCCATGGGGCACGAACAGACTTCGGATTTTGCGGACGAACCCGCGAAGTGGTCGGGGTATCTGGATGATTTCGTCGGAAGTTGGTTTTCGGCCTTCTCCGCACCCAAAGAGGAAGTTCCCAACATCGAAGACGTGGGGCTTGCAGACCGGCTTGTCGTTTGTCATGAGTTGGTGAGCGAATTTGAGAACGCCGAGTTGCAAATGATGAACGCCCGATTGCGTTCGGGAGCTCCGCCACCCTGGCACGACACTAGGGTGGGAGCCTCTTTCAAGGAAATCGTCCAACTCCTCGTCCCGCGAGGAACTCCTCGTCTGGGATTTCTCGCAAGCGAGATGATGGCCAAAGTTGGTCGAGTCTCTTTTGTCGAAATGCTTGGGTCGTTCAAAATGGCGGACTTCGATGCTCTCGAGGGCCTGGAAGTGTTTCGGGAATTCATCCCGCCACGCGAAAATAATCGTTTGTCCGTTCCCCAACTGATACAACCTAATGATGACTTAAACCCTCAGATAAATGACTGGCTCACGGCCAACGGAGTGAAGTCGCTCTTTGTGGTTCCGGTGTGGTCGGTTTTGATTAGCGAACCGTTGGGGATCGTGATGTTGTTTCTCGCCAAGGAGTGTGACCGACAAGAAATCGCTGCGATTTCCGCCATTCTCCGACGAATGGCCAAGTTGTTCATGACCCCTGTTGCGATCATTGGCTGATCACATTTGTTTCGGTTCTTCAAGATTCTCGCCCGGCCTTGTTGGGACGGCGCAGCGGTTTGGCAAGGAGTTCCCGGAGTTCAAGAAATCTGAGAAATAGGCCAGGGCGGAAAAACCGATAGCGGAAGGGGTAAAGAGGTCGATCCATATGCAGCATCTAACCGTCAGTTGCCCCTCGTGTGGCGTCTCCTACCAGCTCGATCCCGAATTGCGTGGGAAGAAAATTCGGTGTCCCAACACACTCTGCCGCACTCCTTTCATCGTCAAGGATGACAGTGAACCCGATCCACCGCCTGAGCCAAATCTGACCGCTCCTCCACCACCGCAACCGACCGATCAGGTCACGGGAACCGTCGGGAGCATGGTCCCTTTGGTTTCCATCGAACCGGATTCGTCGGATACGTCCGGAACACCTTCGGCGGAAGACGCACCCAAACCAAGTTCCGGCGAGAAGCCGAAGTTTGCTTCCTGGGATCAACCGCCGCCCGTGAGACAACGGTCCGCGGCTCCCGCTTCCAAGCCAACCGAAACGCCCTCCGAATCAACTCCTCCGAAAACGCCGACGGACGAACCTGAGCCGACTCCACAACCGACGCCCGAACCCAAAGAACAACAGTCGTCTGAGAAAGAGGCGATTCTCACCTCGGAACCGTTCGCCCCGCCTCCTAAGACCGAACCTCCCAAGCCTGAACCTCCAAGGACCGAATCGAAACACGACCTGTTGGAAGAGAACTTCTTGGAGGAAAACTTTCTCGAAGCCAGCGCCGCATCGCCGAGTGAAGCGGAACCAAAAACCGAAGAACAACCGGCTCCCGAGACGTGGGTGTTTGGTGCCGAAAACTACACGCCGCCACCGGTCCGGGATGGGGCCGAAACCCCAACCGCAGAACATTCGCCTTCGGTGGATTCTGCGCGAGCGGAAGTGGGTACCGGCCAACAGGGAGAAACGTTGACGCTCGGGAGCGACGCTCTCGGAGATCCGTTCGAGGCTTACAACAAAGGAAAAGGTGGACACGTCTGGATATGGCTGACGATCGCGGGTCTGCTCGTTCTCCTTGGAGCGGGTGTTGGGGGAGCTTACTTGCTCTTACAGCCCGACCCGACCGAACGAGAACGCCGCCACCGACAAATCGCGCACGAAGCATACGAAGAACGGAAGTATGCGGACGCCGGGCACCTGTTTCATCTGCTGACTCAAGATTTTCCGGAGAGTCCCGAAAAGGACGAATATCAATTCATGGCCCGGTTCGCACAGGCCCAAGCGCCCATTTACGAACCGAATCCGCAGCCCGAGAGCATACGAAAATCGACGAACGCCTTTCTCAAGTTTTTGCAGACGCACGAACGCCATGACTTGATCAGGAAGCACCAGGAGAGAGTGTGGGAGACTCTTCAAAAGGCCGCAGGCGATTTGATCGATGCCGCCGAGAAACAAAAGAAACGCGATCTCCTGCGTGTCGCCAAGGCCGCGCTCAACGAACTTCGGGGCGAAAAGTACAAGGCTCCCGAGGGCGAGAGCCGACTCCTCGCGGAGACCGTGGACGCCTACAAAACGGTCGAGCGTAAATTCCTTTATTGGCGAAATCGCGAACAGCTTGTGAAATCTCTCGAAGCCGTCCAACGGATGAGCGGGAACGTTGTGGCCCGCAGCAAGGAAACACTGGCTCCGTTCGCCTCGCTCCATCCCGAAATCGCAAACGACCCACAAGTCAAAAAACTTCTTGAGGAGATGCCCCAACTTCATCGCCAAAGCATCAGCTACACGAAGCACGACCAGTCTGCCGAAACATCGGGCAACCTCGAGAGCCTCCCGAGCCTGTTGTTGCTGCGGGACGTGAGCCCGCCAGCCAGAATTCCCGATGTCGAAAAGCGAAACGTCCTTTCGATCGTCAAGGGCGTGTTGTATTCGGTCGATGCCCAAACCGGAACCCTTCGCTGGGCCAAACGCATCGGGCTCGACACGGTCTCCTTGCCAATCCGATTGCCACGGTCTTCGATTTCTCCCGAGCGTTTGTTGGTCCTGACAAACAACGCCGAACACCTCATGATGGTTCGCGCGGACAACGGCCAGTTGATCTGGCAACGGGACCTCGGCGGCGTTTGTCCGGGCAAGCCAGTCCTGGTTGGGCCGCGTGCGTTCGTCGCACTCGACGACGGCCGGATTTTGGAAATCGAAACGACCGAAGGGACGCTCCTCGGGGAATACGACGTGGGCCAGCGGCTCACCGGATGGGGCGTGCATCATCGGAGGTCATCGTTGGTCTATTTTCCTGCCGAGCAAGATTGTGTTTTCGTTCTGGACGTCGAAAAGCAACAGTGCACATACATCATCTATAGCGAACATCCGGCGGGTTCGTTGATCGGCGCACCGATCGTCGTTCCGACCCAGCCCGACCGAACTCCTGGAGTCTCGGAAGGGTTCCTTGTGATGAACGAAGCGAACGGACTCGACAAAGTTCGGTGGCGAATTCGGAGTGTTCCGCCAAAGAGTGCGGAGAGGCTTTCGACCTACGATCTACCGGGGTGGTCCTGGTTCCCGCCAACACACCACGACGGAAAATTGGCGTCGGTCACGGACAACGGGCACTTCTCCTTGCTCCGGGTCGTGAAACCGATGGACTTGGACTCCCCTTTCGTTACGCGGTTCGAGGAGACGCTTCCCTCAGCAGGGGGATTTGGGGACCTCGATGATCGATCCCAAGTCGTCTCGATGACGAACGCAACGACCTGGAGTTTGATCCACGGGCGACTTCGAAAATTCCATGCTGGCTTTTACCGGGATGGACACCGCGTCCGGCAGCTCTCCTTGAAATCGGCATACCTGGGGACGCCCTTGCACGGCAGCGAGACTAGGAAACGCGAAGGCGGAAATCAGGCGTTTTACCTCACCACTCGGCGGGGTGGTTCGAATTATCTGACGGCCCTGGATTCGTACAGCGGCGCGACGTTGTGGGAAAAACGCATCGGCCTTCGCGTCCACCATCCGCCCATCGTCGTCGGTCAGAAAATGGTATGTATGATTCCCAACGGAGAAGTGATTCTACTTGACCGAGGTCGATTTCCGAAGGGACGGCAGAGCTGGTACGACGGAGCGAAGGGCACCACGACGCTTCCGAAAAGTTATCTGCCGATCTGGTCGCAGGTCGATCCGAGCAAGAAAGTGTTGTGGATTCTGGGCAGCCCGACGAAAGAATCGCCGAGGATTCTGCGTCTGCGGAAAATCTTCCCGACGAATCCAAAACGCAGCAACGAAATGGCGTGGAGGCTCAAGTCTCCGTTGCAGGGGACTCCCGCTATCAGTCGAGTTCGGGACGGCGCGAACAAGGAAAAAACATGGCTCATCATTCCTCAGGAGAATGGCACGCTCGTTCGGAAATCACTCGATGGAGCCGTGGAAATGGGCCCAACGTGGCGTGCTGCACAAGCCGACAACAACGCTCTGGGACACGTCGTCTGGGTGCGAGATAATCACTATTTGGTTACCGACGGGAGCCGAGGCATCAAGCAGTATTTATGGGTCAATGAGACTTCAAGGATGGAACAGGCCAATGCGACACTGGAAGGCAGGATTCTTCAAGCTCCCGTATTGCTGCCTCCCAAGAAAGGCGGCAACCCGAGAGTCCTACTCATCGACAAATCCAACAAGATCACTTTGTGGGACGCCATCGATTTGGACGATGCCCCTTTGATTCGCGAATGGAAATTCCAGGGGGAATTGACGCGAGGACCATTCCCTCGCAAGAACCGATTCGGCGTCATCCTCAACGAAACGCGGCTCCTGTGGTTCGATCCAAGCCGAAACGAAAAACGTTGGGAATACACCGCCGCCGCCGCCATTGTTGGCGAGCCCCAACTCATCGACGGCAAACTCGTCGTGGCTGACATCGCTGGTCGCGTTGTTGTCGTCAACCCCAAGGACGGGAAAGTTCTCAAAGAGGTCGAAGCCCTGCTTCCCACGGCGTCACCGTTGACGACTCCCGTTGCGTGGTCGCCTGGATGGACCTTCATTCCTTTGACCGACGGCACGGCCGTGTGGTGGCCTCTGGATTCGAAGAAGCAGAAGAAATCGAAACCGGAAAAGGCGCAAAAATAGGAGTCGGATTTCGAAGAGTTGCTTTTTGCGGAGCGAAAAGCAACTCTTCCAAGTGCAACACTTGTTTTTCCGCTTTCGCGAAAGCCAACTATTCGTAATCCTGTTCCGGTTCGCTCCACGCTTGAGCCTCGCCCTCTTCGTCGATCTCAACGTGAATGACATTGGGGTGACAACATACGGGGCAATCCTCGACGTACTCTTGCGAACTGCCCGCGGACCAATCGATCGGGATCACGATCTCCTCTCCGCACGAGTTGCAAACGTAAGCCGCTTCTTCCTGCATATCGATTTCTCCAGGGGCATCTCATGCCAAATTTCATCTGCGTCACTTGCGGAGCCCAATACCCCGAAGCGGACTCTCCACCGGGTTCTTGTTTGATTTGTAACGAGGAGCGTCAATACGTCGGTTGGAGTGGACAACACTGGACCACACACGACGAGCTTCGCCAGACGCATCGAAACACGATCCAACAAAAAGAGCCGAACTTGATCGGCATTGGGATCGAACCGTCGTTCGGGATCGGACAGCGAGCGTTGTTGATTCGTCAACCGAGCGGCAATGTCTTGTGGGATTGCATCCCGCTGCTCGACGAAGCATTGATCGATGGCCTCCGTGGACTCGGCGGCATTTCGGCCATCGCCATTTCGCATCCTCATTATTACACAGGCATGGTCGAGTGGAGTCGAGCGTTCGACGCTCCAATTTACTTGCACGCTGCCGACAAAAAGTGGGTGACTCGCCCTGATCCGGCCATCGAGTTTTGGGAAGGCGAGACAAAATCAATTGCCAACGGTTTCACGCTCATTCGGTGTGGCGGACATTTCGAGGGTGGGGCGATCCTCCATTGGCCCAAGGGATCGGACGGCAAAGGCGTTCTGCTCACCGGCGACATCCTTCAAGTCGTTCAAGACCGCCGTTGGGTCAGCTTCATGTATTCGTACCCCAACTTGATTCCGGTCTCGATCTCCACGGTCGAGAACATAGTTGGAGCCGTGGAACCGTTTGGGTTCGAGCGGATTTACGGGGCATTTTGGAATAAGAACGTTTTGCAAGATGCGAAAGAAGCTGTCAGGATGTCGGCAGCGCGGTACGTTGACCACATCCAGAAGAAGTAAATTCGGATCAGGAACGAATCGAAGCAAAACGTGGTGACGTGAGACCAACACGAGCGTGGCGATGAAATTGTGTCGCCAACACCGACGCATTCTGCGACACCTGTTGAGACTAACGAAACAACGTCACGGTATCTTTCTTGGGACGAGGAACGGGAAACAAATGATAATCCGTTTCGTCGGTACACGCGAGCCACACGCGGACCGACGACAAATCGAAAAAACCGGACACATAGTTATTTTTCCGTTCCCAGTCTCAAGTGGCGAGCTTCTCGAAACAGCAAAGGAACTCGAAACTATGGCAAACTCAGGAAAGAAAAAGAATTCCAAAGGTTCGAGTCGGCCACCCCGCAAAAAGAAACCAACTCCCAAGAGGGATGACCCGACCATTCCACCACCGAAAAAGGTGATTCCCACCGTAGTGCTTTCCAGAAAGTCCGATTGGGCTGACCCCAACGAACTCTACATCCTTGAGGTGCTTCTCACGGGCGGACCAGTTACGGAAGAATTTGTCGAGGACAACCCGGTCGTCCAACGGACCATCGAGATCCCGGGCGACTACACATTGACGGAGTTGCATGACGTCCTCTTCGATGCCTTCGACCGATACGACGAACACTTGTTTGAGTTCCAGATGGGCAAGAAACCGATGGACCGCAGTGCGAAGAAATACACCACAAAGGTCGATCCCATGTTAGGGCAGCCCTTGGGTGGTTTTGATGACGGATCGGGAGACACCGAAAAGACGAAGATCGGCGCCATTGGCTTGAAACGCGGGAGCATCTTTTGGTATTGGTTCGATTTCGGGGATGACTGGTGGCACAAAATCACGGTCAAGGACATTAGCGAAACCGACCCGGAAGCGAGCTACCCTCGGGTCACCGAACGGATCGGTAAGAGCCCGCCCCAATACTTTGGAATGGAAGACGAAGACTTCGAGGACGAGGACTTTGAGGACGAAGACTTTGAGGACGAGGAAGATGTGAAAAACGAAGAGGGCAACAAGGACGAAAAGAAATAAAGGC
>CAYYUU010000191.1:0-9788 GCA_964474955.1 uncultured Alcaligenaceae bacterium
GAAAAGTAATGCAGCTCGCCAACCAGGAGGCGCAGCGGTTTAATCATGAGTACATCGGCACCGAACACATCCTCCTGGGCCTCGTCAAAGAAGGCTCGGGAGTCGCCGCGAACGTGCTCAAGAACCTCGACATCGACTTGCGAAAGATTCGACTGGAGGTCGAAAAGATTGTCCAAGCTGGCCCCGACATGGTAACGATGGGGCGATTGCCCCAGACGCCGAGGGCCAAGAAGGTCATTGAGTATTCCATCGAAGAAGCACGAAACCTGAACCACAACTACGTTGGGACGGAACACCTCTTGCTCGGACTACTCCGGGAACAAGAGGGAGTCGCGGCCCAAGTTCTGATGAACTTGGGACTTAAACTCGAAGACGTGCGTGAGGAAGTCCTTAACTTGCTGGGGCACAACATGGAATCTGGCGAAAGCAGTAGCAGTGGTGGCAGCGGCAGCAGCGAAAAACCTCAAGGCCGAGGGAAATCCAAAACTCCTGCCCTCGATAGTTTTGGCCGAGACTTGACCGAATTGGCCCGTCAGGGCAAACTCGATCCGGTCATCGGTCGGCAAAACGAAATCGAGCGAGTGATTCAAATTCTCAGCCGCCGCACCAAGAACAACCCGGTCCTCCTCGGCGAAGCCGGGGTCGGAAAAACGGCCATCGTCGAAGGCTTGGCCCAACTCGTCATCGATTCGAGCGTTCCGGAACTGCTACGGGACAAACGAATCGTCGTCCTCGACCTTGCGATGATGGTGGCCGGAACCAAGTACCGTGGCCAGTTCGAAGAACGCATTAAGGCGGTCATGAACGAAGTCCGCCGGGCCAAGAACACGATTTTGTTCATTGACGAGTTGCACACGCTCGTCGGGGCCGGTGGCGCCGAAGGTGCCATCGACGCCAGTAATGTTCTGAAGCCTGCGTTGGCCCGGGGCGAAATCCAATGTATTGGTGCCACAACGCTCGACGAATACCGAAAGTACATCGAAAAAGATGCGGCCCTCGAACGACGATTCCAACAGATCATCGTCAACCCGCCGTCGATGGATGAGACCGTCGAGATTCTTCGGGGATTGCGAGATCGCTACGAGGCGCACCACCGCGTCCAAATCAAGGACGAGGCTTTGAGCGCAGCGGTCGAGTTGTCCGAGCGATACATCACTGGGCGCTGTCTGCCGGACAAGGCCATCGACGTGATCGACGAGGCCGGAGCCCGTATCCGCCTTAAAAAGATGACGACCCAACCGGACCTCAAGGATCTCGATGCTCAAATCGAGCAATTCAACCTTGAGAAAGAGAGCGCAGTTGCCGCCCAAGACTTCGAAAAGGCTGCCCACCTGCGAGACCAGGCCGACAAGCTCAAGAAAAAGAAAGAGCAAACGCTCCGCGAATGGCGGGAAAAGTCCAAGGAAATCGACGGCGTCGTGGACGAAGAAGTCATCAACGAAGTCGTGAGCAAGATGACGGGCGTTCCCCTCACGAAGTTGTCCGAGAGCGAGACGACTCGTTTGCTCAAGATGGAAGAAGAACTCCACAAGGCCATCGTCAGCCAAAACGAGGCCATCTCGCGGATCGCCAAGGCCGTCCGAAAGAGTCGAGCCGGGCTCAAAGATCCGAAACGACCAATCGGCTGCTTCATCTTCGCCGGGCCCACCGGTGTCGGGAAGACGTTGTTGGCCAAGCGTCTCGCCGCCTTCATGTTTAATGACGAGAACGCCATCGTTCAGATCGACATGTCGGAATACGGCGAGAAACACAATGTGTCTCGCTTGACCGGTGCTCCTCCGGGATACATCGGGTACGAAGAAGGCGGACAACTCACGGAGAAGATTCGTCGACGACCGTATAGCGTGGTCCTGTTGGACGAGATCGAGAAAGCCCACTACGATGTCTGGAACATCTTGCTCCAGGTCATGGAAGAAGGTCGCTTGACCGACAACGTGGGCCGAACGGTCGACTTCAAGAACACGATCATCATCATGACCACCAACATCGGGGCCGAGACCATTAAGGGCGGCAAGAACTTTAACATGTTTGGCCCACGTGACGCCGAGACCACTTACGAGAACATCAAAAACACGGTCATGACGGAGATGGAACACAGTTTACGTCAGGAATACCTCAACCGTCTAGACGACATCATCGTTTTCCGCAGCTTGACCGAAGAGGACCTCAAGGAAATCATCGACATCGAACTGGTCAAGGTCTCCGAGCGACTCAAGGCCAAAGACATGACGATCAACGTCACGGACGAGGCCAAGGACCTGATCATCAAGAAGGGCTCGAACATGGAATTCGGAGCACGTCCGCTCCGTCGCTCGATCGAAACTCTGATTGAAGATCCGCTCTCCGAAGACCTCCTTCGCGGGACGTTCACGGGCAAACCGCACATCGTCGTCAAGGTCGGGGAAGAGAACGGCGAGAAGAAGATTTACTTCGAAGCCAACGAAGCCCCCGAGCGCGAAGAGGCCGAAGAAGAGAAGGAACTTCAGGAAGCTAGCTCGGAAGGCGGACAGGAGTAGTTCGGATCCCGTTGATCGACCAGTCACAAGCAAAGCCTCCGGCAGTCAATCTGCCGCAGGCTTTTTTTGAAAGTCACTTTTCCCAGACGGCTCAATTCTTGGTCGGATTCTCATACCAAACGACGCCGAGTCCTCGCCCGTTCGTCCGTTCTTCGGTGTTGATGATGTCCAGGTCACCATCTCCATCGAGATCCGCGAGTTGGTTCAGATCGAACTTGATCCCGGCGAGTCCGCTAATTTCGTGGACATCCCAAACCGTATCGCGCGGAGTTTTTCGATACGACAACCAGACGATTCCCGATCCCTTTTTCGCTCCGGCACACGCAAGCACAATGTCGAGTTTCCCGTCCATGTTTACGTCGGCGATGCGAACGGCTTTGCCCGAGCCGGTATTCTTGGGAAATTGAATTTCCGTCGTCCTCCAGTCGTCGCCAGTTTTGCCACCCCAATGGACGAGAAGTTTCTGGTTGTGCCATGGAACAATCACGTCTTTGCGGCCGTCCTTGTCGAGGTCGGCAAGGTCGAGAAACATGACTTCGCTGGCGGGACCAATTCGGTGTTGTTTCCAGAGTTTGGTTTGCGTTGGACCGGGACCAGGATTTTCCAGCCAGAGACACCCGCGGGTTTTTCCACGACGATCGGAGACAAGCACGTCGAGATCCTTGTCGCCATCCATGTCAGCCGCGACCAGTGACATGATCCAACCGGCGCGGTACATCGGATAATATTTCCACTCGCCAAGGAGTCTCGGATTCTTGGGAGCTTGAAGCCAACCAACCTGGCCCTTTGGGTCTTTGCTTCCGATGACCAGATCGAGTCCAAGTTTGTTGTCGATTTGCATCGGAGTGGCAAACATCCAGCGAGTCGTTTTCTTCACGGCGGGAAAATTCTCGGTCTTCCACGACGAGGGATCGAGATATTTCTTGGGGTCCCTCGGAGCCCAGTGCGCGAACATCTGTTTCGTCCCACCTTCGCAGGCGCTGACGACGTCAACGGCTCCGTCGTTGTCGAGATCGACGAACACGGCGTCTTCGGGCGACCGAACTTTTCCTACAAGAACGCTCGGCCATTTGGCCCGCACTTTTTTGTACCCCGGATGTAAACAAACGCGAACTTGGCCGCCTTCTTCCCAACCGGTTGCTATGTCGGGTAACTTGTCGCCGTTGACGTCGGCGAGACGAGCCCCGTCCGCGCCCCTCGAAGAATCATCGATTGTGTGTCGCTTCCACGGTTTGCCACGGCCCGTTTTGGGCTCTTGAGCGTGAAGCTGGACGGGCGAGCTGAAAAGGAACGACAGCCCCAAAAGGGCTGCAAACTGGAGGCGGTGTCGCATGGCGGATTTCTCCGTTGTCAGTGTGTAATGCCGTGACTGTCATTGTGCAACGGATGGAGCCAAGATACGAAATGAAAACTTTGGGGAATCGAATCTGGGTTGGGGGAGCATGTAGGTCAGGTTTGGCAATGTGCAATTGAGAGCGAATCCCGTTCTGGGTTGCGAACACTCAATGCGTGTTGTGTTCTTTGGGCAGATAGAATGCCCCTTCTCCGTTGAACAGGCAGAACGCCCGTTCCCAACACAAACGAAATACGCTCTATTTCATGTCCGTATTTCTTGAGCTTATTGTTTAAGCCGCTCGGATTGTCGGATGAAGAGGATTCGTATTTGAGAGGGCAAAATCATGGTTTATGTGGCCCACACAACTACGACTTTCCCCAAACCGTCAGCTTTGCTGCCGCACTCCAAAGCAAAAACCTCTGCAATTGCGTAGTACCCTTGCCTACTTCTTGCGTGCTTTTCGTAGTTCGCGTTTGATCAACTCGATAGCCTGAGGCCTCTGATTCGCGGGAACTCTCTTGAGCCATGCCATGAGTTTTTTCCGCTGGGCGGCATTCATGTTCGGTCCAACAACCAGCCCAGGCGGCAGTGCCATTCCTGGGCCTCTGACCTTTCCGGCGGGAACTGGTCCGACTGGTGGCAGGGGAGTATCCCGTACTGTCGGAACACGCCCCTGCCAGTTCGGATTTTGTTCTGCCCAGATGTACCAGTGAGGATAGACGTAGACCCAGTATCCTTTGGGCAGGTTCGTGAACTGCCGATAACTCGTTCCTGACCAAACGCCGTAATCCGTGAAGTTTTTGTAGCTGGACTGGTCTTGCGGGAGATAGAGCTTACGTAGCAACCGACGATACTTTCCGTTCACCGACGGAAGATCATTCTTGGCAGCGACCTGAACGCGATCTTTCAGGTCCCAAACGTACCAATTTGGATAGAGATAAACGCGGTAGCCAGCCGGGAACCGAAGCCCCCGTCTTTCCCCTGCCGACTTGTATCCGAAATCTTTCTTCGCTCCGTAGACCGTCTTGGCTTCCGGATCACTTCGGACAGCTAGCAGCATGGAATACTTGCCGCCGATCCGAGCTTGCTCCGGTGGAGTTCGAAGTTGACGATGGGCCTTTCCCAATAGGTCTCCCAACGCATTCGCCGGAGCGTTCAGGACCACTCCCACGGAGCAAAGAGAGGCCAAACAAAGCAAACGGGGAATTGCATTCACGATGCGGATCTCCTGACCAAGAAGTGAGGCTGCGAACGACGAAGGGGCTACGGTCTTCTAGGAACCGGGCACGAGAAGTTTCCCACCGACGATTGCAGATGGTATCGTATACTGAGACGAATCTCGCTGTCCGTTAGATTCCTCCAAGACGAATCTACCAGGACGAACCCGGACGCTCCCATACTATCTATTCTTTTGCCATGCCCAATTCCAACCAAGACATTTCTGTGACGAGCCAACAAGAAGTCATTCCGATCGATTCCAAGCGTGTCCGAGAAATCGCGGAAGTTGTCTTGGATGGTGAAGGCATCTCGAGTTACGAAATCGGCATTGCGTTCGTCGACAACAAGACGATTCATGAACTCAATGTCCGATTCCTGAACCACGATTATCCGACCGACATTCTGACGTTTCCCGATGGCGGACCGAATTCGCGACCGCTCAGTGGGGAGCTGGTCATCAGCGCCGAATACGCTAGCGACGAGGCCAAGGACCGCGGACACGCAGTCCAACACGAACTCGCCCTATATGTAATTCACGGAATCTTGCACCTTTGTGGAGAAGACGACAAGTCAGAGGACGCCGCCGTGCACATGCGAGAAAGTGAACGGTATTATCTCGGAGAACTGGGGTTTCCAAATATAACCCACGACGGTTGAAATTTCGCCCCTCTTCGACCGACCCACTCGTCAATACGGTCTCCCTCCATGAACTACGGAAGATCATCCCACCGATGACAAACCCGAGCCAATCCAAGACACCCTCGAGAACGATATCCCCTTCGCTCATCGAAGGCATTTGTCTCAAACTCGCCCGAAACCAAAGAGTGCGTCGAACGCTCTCCGGTGGTGGCCGCGTTCACATCGATCGGCAACTTCCGTTTTTGTGTGTCTACCGACGACCACCAGACACGGAAGATCTCGCGACCGAACGGCTAGTCACGGGCGAGGCCTCGTATCTCGTGGCACCTGGCGAACCGGCCTTCCGCACAAGCGTCTCGGCCCTGGTTCGACGGATCGTGGAAACGCTCTCGCCAGAATTTGGTGCGTTTTTGGTCGTCGAAATTTGGGCCGGTCCGGCGTATGATCCCTCCAAAGAGGAGGACCCCAATTCCCCGTCACTGCCGAAGTTCAAAATCCATGCCGGGACGTCGATCAACCCCACTGTCGATGCATTGACCAAACGACTGAAGCGAGTCAAGGTGCTCAAGCAAGGTGTGGAGGTCGAAGTGGTTCGGAATCGCGTCGGATATCCACCGCACATGAGGCCGCTGTTGACCGGGGACCAAGCCGCTAGCTTGAATTGTTCGTTCCTGGGCATCTCCGTGCCGCCAGTCTATCGCGATCCCAATTCTCCCGAGGAATACCCTTTACTCGCCCGCGCCTTCCGGCGACCGATCAGTCTTGCCCTGCGACAAGCCTACTTCGAATTCGCCAGTTCCCACACCACCCATTCGCCTCCGCATTACCATTCGCTCGGGCGCAATGCCGTCGTGAAGGTCGTTTGGGACGTCGATCAGCAACTCGCGGAGGTGAGCGACGAGTTCGACTACTTATTGCAGTGCACTCCTGTCAACACGTTCGAGGGCTGGCGACAATTCCAAAAGGACCGATTCGAGAAGGCTCCCGAATTCTACTATCGACCGCTACCAGTCGATCCGACGTTGTTGAAACGTAAATTGTTCAACATTCCCATTGAGCGAGTCGAGGACCCGGCCCTTCAGCACCTCTTCCAGGAGAAGCAGGAAGAACTCGAACTGAAGTTGACGATGCTCCGGGACAGAGACACGTCTCGTTTTCTCCACGAGAGTTTACAACTGTTCGGGACCGCCGATGACGGTTTGGTCGAGTTGGCCAAGGACGTGTTGAATCATGGGACGGCCAAAGACGAACGCAACGAAGGCCCCAAAGTCAACGCGACCAAATTCGCCAAATTCGCTGAGGCCGAATTCGAGTTCTACAGGCAATCGTTTCCGGAGTTCGGGGCGACGTGTCGGGTCACCTCGTCGGTGAGTGGATTGATCGTCTCGCGTGGCGTCCTGTTGATCAACTCCGACATGAGCATCCCTGCAAGCCGAGTCGAGGCATTGATCGCCCACGAAGTCGGCACGCATTTGTTGACGTATTACAACGCCCAAATGCAACCCCTTCAGCAACTCCACGCTGGGTTGGCCAGCTACGAAGAATTACAGGAGGGTCTGGCCGTTCTTTCCGAGTACCTGGCCGGTGGATTGGATCAAGGACGGGTCCGACAGATCGCGGCTCGCGTCATCGCCGTGCGATCCTTGACGGACGGAGCGTCGTTTGTCGAGACGTTTCGCATTCTTAGTCGCGACCACGGATTCACGAAACGCATCGCCTACACAATCACGATGCGAGTCTATCGAGGTGGTGGGTTGACCAAGGATGTGGTGTACTTGCGTGGCCTGCAGGCGATTCTTCGGTATGTTCAAAAGGGGGGAGATCTCACGCCCCTGTTGCTGGGAAAGATGGCCGTGAAACACATTCCGATTATGCAAGAGCTTCAGTACCGAAATGTCCTCAAGCCTGCTCCGCTCGTCCCAAAGCACCTGCAAGATCCGGAAGCTCTGGACCGACTCGAAAAATTGCGCGGGAGCGAGGGTTCGGTCGTACAACTACTGCGGGAGGCACCGTAGCAGAGAATCATTAGATGAGGAGTTGCTTTTCGTTCCGCGAGAAGTTTTTGTTTTGAGAATCTCTTCGCTCCGCGAAAAACAATTTTTTTAAGTCGTCGCCAACACCCGCAACTCTCTGGGAAGTTGAAAATGGACTTGCTCTTGCCGGACGACTCGGCTTGCGGTAGTTGCGCCGTACTTCTGCTCCAGAAACCGAACGCATTCTTGAACAACTTCTTCCGGAGCGCTGGCGCCGGCGGTGATGAGGACTGTGTCTCCAGGATTCAGCCAATCCTCGCCAATTTCTTTGACGCTGTCGATCAGATATGCCGGTTTCCCATGACTCCTGGCCAGCTCGGCGAGTCGTTGGCTGTTGGAACTGTTTTGGCTCCCCAAAACGAGCACGACGTCCGCTTCCGGCACAAGCTCCTTGACCGCTTCCTGTCGATTTTGAGTTGCATAACAAATGTCATTTTTCGAAGGCCCGACGATTTGCGGGTACTTTTTCCGCAATGCCTGGATGATAAGCTCGGCATCATCAACACTTAATGTCGTTTGGGTAAGATAAGCAACCTTGGCGTTCGGCGGAAGGTTTAGTCGTTCGACTTCGTCGGTATCCTGCACGAGTTGGATGCTCTCAGGAGCTTCACCCATTGTGCCGATGACTTCATCGTGGCCTTCGTGGCCAATTAAAATTATGTGATAACCTTCGCGTGCGAATCGGACGGCTTCGAGGTGGACCTTGGTTACAAGGGGGCAAGTTGCGTCGATTGTGGTGAGATTTCGATCTGCCGATGCCTGACGAATTTCGGGCGAAACGCCGTGAGCACTGTACATCACGACGGAATCGGGCGGAATTTCATCAACTCCGTCCACAAAAACGACGCCCCTATCACGGAACTGCTCAACGACATGTCGGTTATGCACGATTTCGTGATACACGTACAGAGGTGTGCCGTATAGTTCCAGTGCTCGGCTGAGACTCTCGATGGCCATGTTTACACCCGCACAGAAACCGCGAGGGTTGGCCAAGATAATATTCACAACTACTAACCTCCTGAGTAACCTTCATGGCACTCGACAGGAAATGCCTGGACAACTCCTTCGTGGAGTCCGATTCTATGGCTCTGAGGGAATGTTGGGCAACACAAGCGAAACCGTGAGAGGCTTGCTCGGCCACAACGTCTTCTTCACCTTCATGATAAGTCGATAGGTCAATTTTGGACAGACGAACTCGGTTGAGACTTTTATAGAATTTGAAGTCGAAAAGAAGGCGAATTCGCCTTTCTACGATAGCAACCGTTCGTGGGAGCCGCAATGTAACCGATCCGCACAACCAGCAAATGGAAGCCTCCATGCTGAAACTACAACAAGTGAGTGAACACTGCTACGCCTTCTGCAATAAAAAGAACCGCTTTTGTGATTCCAACAGCGGTTATATCGACTTGGGAGGCGGCATTCTGATCGACACTCAGTCCGACTTGACCCACGCCCGGCAAGTTCTTGAGTTGATTCAGAGCATCTCGTCTGGCATGCCCAAGCATGTCATCAACACCCACGAAGATATCGACCACGTCGCGGGTAATCAACTCTTCGATCATGCCGAAATCATTGGGCATCGTTCCGTCCCCGAACGGATGAAGGAAGTCGCCGATCCCAAGAATCTCCTAAAACTCCAAAAGATCGCCAAAGGCTTCTTCCTCCGTACAATCCTCAAGTTTCTCCACCCCGGTCTCATCGCTGCCGGTCAGCAACTCGCCGAGGACTATGATTTCGAAGGAATTCGCCTCGTCCCACCGACAACATTGTTCGACGACCGACACGAACTCGAATTGGACGGAACTATCGTCGAACTGATTTACGTCGGTCCAGCTCACCAGAAGGGAGATATCATTGTCCACGTTCCGAAGGAGCGTGTTGTGTTTTCGGGCGATATCGTCTTCCAAGAATGCACGCCCGTTGGCTGGGTCGGAACGTACGAGAACTGGCTACGTGCGCTCGAGACGATCCACGAACTCAATCCTGATGTGATCGTTCCCGGGCACGGACCTGTGTGCGACCTGGACGGCGCGAACCAAATCAAAT
>CAYYUU010000192.1:0-9759 GCA_964474955.1 uncultured Alcaligenaceae bacterium
TCTCCTACGCGGCTGCTAACTGACGTGTGATGATTATATTTGCCAAAGTAATATTAGCAAGGCTTTGCTGATTCTATGCCCCTTCAAGTCCTCGCGTTTCGGGCTCTCAATCACGCAACCTAACAAGGGTAACTGGACCTTGCCCCGATCAAGACAAACGTCTGAGCAACTCCTCAAACATCTGCCATTGCCTGATGACACTCCCACGCTTTCGCGAAATCACCCTCCATCAGATAACACACGGCCAACATTTGCCGCGTTTCTTCGTCACGGCGAATGTCATGAGCTTGTTGAGCAAACCGACGGGCTTTCGAGAATTGTCGATCGGCCAGAGCAAGCCTGGCTTGCTCCAGCGCCCAGACGTGTTGACGTTCGGCGGCAACGAGCAGAGACAAATTCGCCCGACACCGCCGACACGTTGGAGTTGCCGTCTCGTCTTCGAAGTTGTTGTTGGCCTTGCAAACCGGACACCGCATGGCCTATGCATCCTCCAGGTAGAAGAGGGTGTCGGTCAATTCGTCGCAGGCTTTTTTGAGCTTCGCCCACTGGCGATCGGTCATTGCGACGCGGACCTCCTCCATCTGTTTGGAAACGTCATCGCGATCTTCTTCGGAGAGACTATCGATCATCCGCTCGGCCTTCTCGAGAAGCGCCTTGGCTTGCACCGTTTCGCGTTGTCCTTCGCGAGGCCCAGACACCAGTTCCGGTTCCTGGAACGACAGTTGTGGGACATCCGAACCATCCGAGTCGTCTTCGTCGAGGAACGCTTCGTCCTCGTCGTCCTCATCCGACCCATATCCAAACGCGTCGTTCCACAATCGGTTGAGCCGTTCGCGAGCGTCGTCGCTTTCCTCTTGATGAAATTTTTCGAGGGCGTTTTCGATCGTGATTTGCTTTTGCAGCCCCGTCGCTTTTTCGCGAGCCGAGACCTTCAAGATGCCATTCAAGTTCAGGTCCAGCTGGACGACGATCTGATTTCCGGCGGGGACGGCCGCAAGTCCTTCGATCACGAATTTCCCGACCGGATGGTTCTGGCGGACGTCGTCGCTCTCGCCTTGATAAACGGCGATTTCGACTTGTTCCTGTTCGTCGAAGACGGTGCTGAAGACCTCGCTCCGGGTCACCGGGAGGGGATTGTTGCGGTGGATGATCGGGGCGAATCGGTACGGAAAATGATAACCGTGGATTTGGTCGAGGCATTTAATGCCCAACGAGTGCGGCGTGATGTCGACCAGGACCGGACCAACATCAATGCCCGCGATCAATCCCGCCTGGATGGCCGCACCAAGGGCCACGCATAAATCCGGATTCACCTTCTGGTACGTCTCCTGGCCGAGGCGTTCTTCGAGCATCTGGGCGACCAACGGCGTTCGAGTACTCCCGCCGACGAGAACGACCTTGTCGATTTGCGAACCCGTCAGTTCGCAATCGGTCAGGGCCTTCTGGACGCAATCCATCGTTCGCTCAAGAAGCGGACGGATCAGGTCCTCGTATTCCTGGCGGCTGATCTCCAGGCTCAAGTGCAACGCCTGGCCGTCTTTCTCGGCGATGAATTCTTCCTCGACCTTCACGAACGGTTGCGACGAAAGTTGCTTCTTCGCCTTCTCGGCGGCTTCGAGGACTCGGGCCTTGCTCGAAAGTTTCTCGCGCAGGTTGATGCCGTGTTCTTCTTCGAACTTCTTGCAAATGTGTTCGAAAAGGAGTTCGTCGAAGTCATCGCCACCGAGTTGCGTGTCGCCGTGGCTCGATTGAACTTCCATGACGCCGTCTTGGGCCTGCACGATCGAAACGTCGAACGTCCCACCCCCGAGGTCGTATACGAGAAGCCGAGTGAGGTCTTGGTGTTCGTCACTTTCTTCCGTGTCTTCACCCGCAAGGAGATTGGGGTCATACGCCAAAGACGCCGCCGTCGGTTCGTTGAGAATACGCATGACTTCGAGCCCCGCGAGTTCTCCGGCTTCCTTGGTGGCCTGTCGCTGGGCATCATTGAAATACGCCGGGACAGTGATAACGGCCTTCGTGATGGGCTCGCCGAGTTGCTGTTCGGCACGGGCCTTGAGCCCCTTGAGGATCATGGCCGAGATTTCTTGGGGACTGTATTCGTGGTCCCCAAGCGTAACCTTGATGTCCTGGCCCATCTTCCGTTTGATCGACTTGATGGTGCGTTCGGGGGCCAGGACGAGTTGGTTGCGAGCCGGCTTGCCAACGAGCAATCGCCCGTCTTCCGAAATCCCGACGCACGAAGGAAGAATCGGATCTCCATTCTCTTCCAGGACGACCGGTTGGCCGTCGCGAATGATGGCGACTTCGCTGTTTGTTGTCCCCAGGTCAATTCCGACGATAGTGTCACTCATGATTTGTTTGCTTTCCGAAAAAACTAAAGTTCGTGCGGAACCATTTGTTGGCTAACTTGGTTTCGCCACGCGGACTTGTGCGAATCGAAACACTTGCCCATTTATTTTGTAACCGCGTCGCACTTCCTCGATGACTTCGGTCGTCGTGCGTCCGGGCTCGGTCACGACGTCGAGAACCTCCATCACCTCCGGGTCGAACGGTTGGCCGACGGCGGGAATCGGCATGAGGCCGTGTTTTTCGAGTGCGCGATCGATGCGGTCTACACTCATTGTATACCCGGTCACGACCGACGTGAGGAGTTGTTCGACTCGCGTCACGGCTTCGCCCACCGGCCCGACGAAGTCCGGCGGCTCCGGTTCGGGCGATTGAGTGGGCGTGGGTGTATTCGAGGGCACCGACGGAGATTGTTGCGTCCGTGATATACTTGGGACCTCTTCCGTTTTTCGAGGAGCCGAAGATCGTCCCAAAAACCGACTCCAAAACGACGGAGCCGGTTCGGCGGGCTCGGTGTCCTCCTCGAACTCAATCGGCATGACCCACACCGGCTCTTCGTTCGGATCTGGTTCGGCGGGTGCCTTGGTGACTTCTTGTTGTCTTCGCGAGTTTTCGAATTCTTCCACGGTGTCTTGGAGTTTTTTCAATTCTGGCAGCGTGACTTGCTGGACGCGGCGTACTTCGCGAGCGGCGAGTGCCAACGAATCATAAAGACCAATGATCGTTTGTAAGAGTGGCCGCGTCGCCTCGTCTTGCTCAGGCGTCGGCTGGTTGGCTTCGAGCTTCTCCACCACGCCCAAGAATTCTTCCAACGTTTGGGCGTTCTGTTCTTGCTGGGCTCGAGTCGCCTTGGTTTGCAAATTGATCTCGTGCCGCAACGCCGTGAAATGTTCCAACATGGTGTACAAGTCGGGACGCTCTTCGACAGCAGGCGGACCTTCCGCGGCCGAAACGCCTTCGGGCGAATCCGTGGCGGCTTGCATCACCCAGGTGCGAAAGGCACCGAGAACGTCTTCGACTTTTTCGGGACTAAGGGGATGTTCGTTCACGAGGTCTTCCCGAGCGGGTTGGACAGTTCCTTCAAAGACATCCGGCGTCGGGTCTTGCGACATGATAACTCCTCGATGATCTTGTACACGCTCTCGTTCTTGCCGGCTTCGAAAAGGCGTTGGCGCAGGCGCGTGTTTTCGTCCTTTAGAAGTTCATACGCTTGGCGAATCTGCATGAACTTCTCGGGGTGTCGTTCGGGAGAGAATTCTCGCACGAGTTTCAAGTATCGCGCACGGATGGTTTTGTCGTCCGCGTCGGGCGAGAGCCCCAGGACTTCGTAGGGATCGTGCATGAGCGAAATGGTTCCTCTTCAAGTAGCGAATAGACGAAAGGATTGAGCATTGCGAGGAAGATTTGTGTTTTGAAAGCCGCTCCGCGGCTCGAAACTCTCCCTCAACTCCCAAACCTTCATCTTTCTGCCTTCCTAATAATACTCGTCTTCGTCATCGTACTCGTCGTCAAAGCTGCCGAACATACCGCCCATACCGCCCATACCGCCGAACAGCCTTGCGAAGGGGTTCATGGCTTCGAGCATGGCCTGGGCCTGACTGAGTTGTGAGGCAATTTTTTGTTGCTCTTCGCTCTTGGGCATTTCCTCGACGAGTTTGCGGGCCTTCTCGATTAATGTGTGAATCCGCCGAAAGTCGACGAATCCAAATCGTCCCCGGTTGCTCATCAGATGCTGGAGTTCGACCATGTAGTAGAACACATCTTTCGGGAACTTCTTTTGGCCCAGCGAGACGTAGTCGAGAAAAAGTGTTTTCTTGTCGTACGCCATCAAACCGGTGACGACTTGCTTGAGTTCGTCGTTCGTGAATTGGACTTCGGTGAGGGCTTTCTTGAGGTAGTCGGTGACTTTCTTCTCGTGGGTCTTCTGTCCGTAATACTGCACGCCGGCATGTTTGTATCCTGCCGAAATCGCTGCGAGAGCCCCGGCGGCCTGTCCCGTCGGCTTCTCCGCCAACAGTGCGTTGAACTCCTTGTTGTACTTGTTCTTGAGCTTGCTGAGTTTGAGCCGGATGAGGTCGATCAGGATCGAGAACACGATGGCCAATCGGCTCGGCTGTTCCTTCGAAGCTCGGGCCAACAACTCCTCGGCCCTTTCGGGTTCCTCGGCCTTGTACTCACACGCAGCCCACTTGCAGAGAATCGTAAACGCAAAACGGCGTTGGTTGTGCTTGAGGGCGGCTTCGAAATGGCTCCGCGCTTCGTCGAAGTTGCCTTCCTCGACATACGTGCGAGCCGTGTACGCATTGGCGTCCGAGAGTTTCCACCCCAGGCGCTGTTCGAGCGGATTGGCCTGGTACGCTTTTTTGTAAATCTCGAGGGCTTCGCGGTAGCTCTCGATTTCCATCAAAGCATCACCGAGCAACTCGGCTGCGGAAGCGTCGTCGGGGAACTGGGCGACCCACCGCTTGGCGACTTCCGTCGCCTTCGCGTGCTCGTCCTTGCGTTTGTATTCGTCGTAGAGCGATTGGTAGACACTAGCCTGTGTCGGGTCGAGTTCGAGGCTTTTTTCATAGCATTCGATCGCGCCGGGTTTGAGCGGTTTGGGCCTTTGTGGCTTCATGCCGGCGAAGGGGAAGAACTCTTCTACGTCGTCCATCTCCTCTTCGTCGGGCACCTGTCCGGCGTTTTCGCCGAGGCGTTCCCAGACGAGGGCACGAACCCGATTCTTGATCGAATCGTGCCAGAAGTTGCTTTTCGTGACGGTCTTTTCGAAATCCTGCCAGGCCTGGTGGGCGAGCGGGAGTTGTCCACGAACTTCCATCGCCAACGCTTCGAGTCGCTCCAAATCGGGATCGTCTTTGACCGGATCGAACGTCTGCCGAAATCGCGGCAGGTCGTCGGCGTCGCCGTGGTGGATGATGGCCCAGTAGAAACACTGAGACAATCTGGCGAGGTGGGCGGGAGATTTTTCCCGTAACAATGGTCGTATCCTTCCCGCCGCCCGGAAGGCTTCCCCCATCGTCTCCGGATTGTCCAGGTTGGACTGGACGACGCGCAACCCCTGAATGATTTTGTCTCCCTGGAGGGCATCGACTTCTTGTTGGAGACGTTGTTGCGTGATCGGACGTTGTTGAGTCGCAAACGACGAGTCAATCGAGAATCGCAACGGCAACACGGTCCGGAACGTCAACCGGTTGGAGTCCAAACGCTGCCAGTTCTCGATGGCCTTCTGGTCGTCTCCCGCATAATACGCGAGCAACCCACGCAAGAGGATCTTCCACTCCAGAAATGGCGACCGCAAGCCGAAGCCTTTGAGCAGTTCCGTAACTTTCTCGTCCTCACCCTTCTCGGAATGTGCGAAGGCCGCGAGAACAGCGTCGAAATCTTTCTGGTATTCTGCCGGGACGTGTTTGCGAGCAGCGGAGCCCATCACCAAGGCTTTGTCGAGAACATGGCACAAGATGAGTTGCTTGCGTGAGGGGTCTTCGACTTCTTCTTGAAGTTCCGTGGCTTTGGCGAACTGTTCGGACACCGCGAGTAACTTGGCCGCGTTGGCAATCAAGTCCTCGTCTTTCGTGACTCGTCCGACTTCGAGCAACACGTTGGCAGCCGGGTCGATGCGGCGTTCTGCCAACAAGTCACGACTGCGGACTTCGGCGGCATCCTTCAGAAGCTCAGAGTTCGCACGTGTTTGTTGATCCTGGTACAACTCCCGAGCCATCTCGAAAGCCCTTTGGGAGCGACCTTGCTCCATGGCATTGCGGATCTTGACCGGAGTCGGTCTGGGTGAAGTGGTGGGGGTTTGCTTCTTTTTCTTGCGAGCCATGCACGTCTCCTGGTTTGGGCACTCAGGAGAATCCGAGCAACGAAGGGCATAAACCCTGAGAATAGAATTCCTGAGTCCTTCTATCATACAAAACACGGAAGCCATGTCGGAGAGCGTTTGGGCGAAAAATCTCAAACGAAACCAGAAGACACAGAGGTCGTGCGGAATGGGAAAGAGCGAGAGAAATGCAAGTCAGTCTGTTCGTCTTGGTTTTGTAGTATCGCCTTTCGCGGCGCGAAAGTAATCCCGTCTTGTGTTGCTCGCTTGCGCTTCGGGCTGGTGTACGACTGCCTCGCTCGCGCTTCGGATTGGTATCAGAATCCCTCGCTTGCGTTTCGGGTTTGTGCAAAACATCCGACACATCCATCTATTGAGAGGCCTCGACCTCCGTCGAATTCGAAGACGGCTTCATCAACAGATACGCACACGGCACCAAGAATAACGTCAAGAACGTGGAAACGACCATCCCGCCGATCAACGCTCTGGCGAGAGGAACGATCGCCTCGCCACCGGGAGCGAAGACGAACGAAAGAGGCAACATCGATGCGATGAGCGTCAACGACGTCATGAGGATAGGACGCAGCCGCGTTTGAGATGCCGTCAAAATGGCTCGGCGTGTGTTCACACCTCGGCGACGCAAGACGTTCGCAAATTCGACGAGCAAGATACTATTATTGACGACCACACCAAACATCATCAACGTCCCAAGAAGGGATTGAATATTGATAGTCGTATTGGTGATCCATAACGTCACCAACACACCTCCCAAACCAAGAGGAATGGCTAATAGAATTAACAGCGGATCGACAAACGAACGGAACTGAGCCATCATCACCAGATAGATCAAGACGCCCGCTATAATTAAACCAAATACCAACGCCTGCGTACTCTCCCGCATGGCGTTGACCGGACCGCGTAACGTCACCGCGACACCAGGCTTGAGTGGAACGTCTTTTAAGGCACTTTCTACGTCTGTGGCAACGCTACCCACGTCTCGCCCGGAAACATTAACATATACATCATTCACGCGGGAGATATTATAGTGAGTTATCTCTCCAGGAATGTTCACTCGTCGGACTCTGGCGATGTTGGATAATGGAACCGTTTTCTGACCTTCCTTCGTTTTCACGGACAATGGCAAATTACGAATGGCATTCAACGAAGATGCTTCATTTGTTTCGTATTGCACGCCCATGAAGAAGTCGATGCCGCTTTTCGGGTCCACCCAAATCGTCGAGGCATAACCGATGCTCGATCCATAGGCCGTCAAAATAGTTTTGGCCACTTCGTCTTGGGTGAGCCCCATCTTCGCCGCTTGTGTTCGATCAATATCAATATCGAGTTGTGGATAATCGAGTGCCTGTGCAATTTGCACGTCCGCCGTCCCGGGAATTTTCTCGATTCGTTCGACGATCTCCGCAGCGGTTTCCGCACATTGTTCCAGCGACCCGGCAGACACCTGAATACTGATCGGTACGGGGATGCCCTCATTCAGTGCCGCATTCACGATGTCTCCCGTCGTGAACAAAAAGAGTTCTTCGGGGAATTCACGTTGCAGGCGCGTCCTCAATCGTTCCAGATATGTCGTCGTGCTGGTTCGTCGGTTCGCATTGTGGAGGTTCACGACGATGAAGGCCGAGTCCGGTCCGGAGTTCGGGCTCAGGATCGTTGAGAACCCTGCTCCCTTGCCGACCGGTAAACCAATGTTCGAGATGATTGTGTTGATCTGGTCTGCTGGGATTTCGTCCGTGACGACATCTTCGAATTTGGCCACAAGTTCTTCGGTCTTTTCGAGCCGTGTTCCAGGCGCTGTCCGCATCCGAATTTCGAATGTTCCCGCATCGACCGTTGGAAATAACTCCGTGCCGATGAACGGAAGCAAGAAGAATGATGCAACCACGAACGCGAGCATGAGGAAGATGACAGGCCAGCGCAACGTCAGCGTCCAATTGAGAATTGTTGGATACCAGCCTTTGGGTTCTTCGGGCATTTCGTCTGCGGGAGCGTTTGGGGTGGTCGAAGAACTATTTCGGAAAAACTGGCTACAAAAAACAGGCACCAACGTGAGGGCCAAAAAGAGCGACGCACCAATCGTACAGATGGCCGCCACAGACAATGGCTCAAAGAGATACTTCACCATGCCCGAGAGAAAGATAACCGGCGTGAAAACGATCAGAGTCGTGAGCGTTCCCGCAAACACTGGTCCCGCAACTTCCGAAGCCCCTATCTCGGACGCTAGACGTTTTTCCTTACCCAACTTTTGATGCCGCAATATATTTTCGACCACAACAATTCCGGCATCAACGACGGTCCCAATGGCCAACGATAACCCGCCGAGTGTCATTAAGTTAATCGTATAACCGAACATCCAAAATCCGAGCCCACCAATCAACACCGAAAGCAACATAGTCAGCACAATAATGAAGCTCGGAAGAAACCGACGCAAAAACGCAAAAATGACCAACGCAACGAGGATGGCACCGAGCCCGATCACATATCCCAGATCCCAAAGCGCCTTGCGGATATATATGGATTGATCACTCACCAATGTTACGTCGGCTTCCTTGGGAATGTCGCCCCGTTCCTTCATCCGAGGAACTTCTGTTTCGACGGCCTCGGCGATTCGATCCACAACGGCTATCGTATTCTCGCCGGGCTCGCGGAGTAACGGACAGTAGACACTCCGATTCCCATTGACTCGCACGATGTTATATTGGAGGGCCGCATCATCCACGGCGTATCCGACATCACGAATATAGATTGGCGTGTCATCACGGACGGCAATGGGAACAGCTTCGATGTCATATGTATTCGGGAGCGTGTTCTGCGGATGGAGTTGATACTCGATCATCCCAAGTTTGACGGTCCCGCCAGCGAGGACCAAGTTGGCTTTCTTGAGCGAATCGACAACGTCTTTCGGCGTCAGTCCCAACGAACTCAGTCTGGCCGGACTGACGTATATCATCATTTGCCGGAACTTTCCACCGAACGGATGGGGAATCTGCACACCTTTCAAACCGCCCATTTTGTTCCGGACGGCATAATAACCGATTTTATATAACTCTGTTTCGGTGAGTCCCTTTCCGGAGATGGCGGCCAACGCAACGGGCATGTTGGCCGGTTCGCTTCGGAGCGTAAATGGGTGTTCGATGCCAGGCGGCAAGTGGAACATATCGCTGGCTTCGAGGTTGACGATATCATTCATCGCCGAACTCGGATTGGTACCAGGTTGAAAAGCGATCTTCAACATACTGGCACCGGGCAACGTTCGTGATTCTTGATGTTCGATTCTTCCCGCCAGCGTCAAAGCTCGCTCAACGCGAGACGTTACGCTTTTCTCCATCTCCCCCGTGGGCAATCCGGGATATGAAAAATAACTCACCACGACGGGCTTTTGGAAGTCGGGCAGGATGTCGATCGTCATCTGCGGAATGACCGCAGCACCGAGCAAACACAGCCCAAGCACAACCGCCAACACAGCGTAGGCGTTATTCAAAGCACCACGGACAAGGAACATAGGAATTCTTCGTTCTTAATGGGATGGAGAGGATAAAAGTAGTAGGCACACTCCGTGTGCCGTGACC
>CAYYUU010000193.1:0-9727 GCA_964474955.1 uncultured Alcaligenaceae bacterium
TTAGAATTGCCAGTCCATCAGACGTGCTGCGATCAAGGACGCGACCATACTCATTTCCGAGAATTATTTTGACCTTTTGTTCAACATCCCGGTCATCGGTGACACGATGTTCAGGCTCTGTCTTGGCTGGAATGGGATGAACCTTCTGTTCGTGCGATTGTGGGCGGTTCGGCGTCAAGCAATGCCGAACCGAAGTGACATCCATTTTTCGAAGGGAACGCAACAAACGCAACAAAACCATCAATGCACTATTGAGACCATCTCCTGTCTCTTTCCAGCGCTTGACCGATGGAAAGCCTCCAGCATCGTTGTTTGTAAAGAATGCCACGCCATCAATGCCTTTCTCAGTTCGATCTTCGCTTGTGCCCCATGCACGGTTCGATTAGTGTATTCCAGAGCCGTGGAATTGATGGATGAATTTGCGATCGCTCTTTCGTGGGTTGCTGCTCTCGGTTGTGGAATCGGGAATGGTTGATGAGTGGTTTTCGACTAAGCGAAACCGTCAGCGAGAGAGAGCCGCGACGGATCTCCCCAGAGGTCTTGACAAACAAATTCGAAAATGCAGTTTTGCCATGGACCGTATAGAACAGAGTAACTAACCCGCCCTTCGGACCAAACCAGAAATTCTATTTGCGGCGATCCTGAGCTACACCATTTGAAGGACCGGAAGATATGCAAGAAGAAGTCTACTCACCAGGGTTAGAGGGAATCATAGCTGGCGAAACGGCCATCTCGACCGTCGGAGGCGGAAAGGGCCTTCGCTATCGCGGGTACTCGATCACGGACTTGGCAGAGAAGACCACTTTCGAAGAAGTGGCGTATCTATTGCTGCATGGCGAGTTGCCGACCCAAGGCCAACTCACCGAGTTTCAACAGCGCGTCAAACAATCTCAGGGCATCGCCGATCCGCTCCGGAACTTGCTCAAGGCTATCCCAAAGGAAACTCCTCCGATGGACGTCTTGCGAACGGGCGTGAGCGTCCTGGCGCACTTCGATGGTGACGGGCAGGACAACTCGCACGAGGCGAACGTCCGCAAGGCCGAACGCCTCCTGGGACAAATTCCTGTCGTGATCGCTGAATTTTATCGCTACTCCCAAGGACTCGAGGCGGTTACACCTAAAGCGGACCTCGGCCACGCCGCGAACTGTTTGTACATGCTCACCGGGGAAGATCCGAACCCTGATGCCGTCAAAGCGTTCGACGTCTCGCTCACCCTCTACGCCGAACACGAGTTCAACGCCTCGACGTTTACGGCCCGCGTCATCTGCTCAACGATGGCCGACATGCACTCGGCCATTGCCGGCGCGATCGGTGCCTTGAAGGGACCCTTACACGGCGGCGCGAACGAAAAGGTCGTCGAATTGCTCCAACAGGTCGGTGGGCCTGAGTCTGCCGAAAAATGGATTCGCGATGCCCTCGCACGAAAAGAGCGAGTGATGGGCTTTGGCCATCGCGTCTACAAGGCTGGAGACATCCGGGCCAAGATTCTCAAGGAATATGCCCGCAAGGCTGCCGAGGCCGTCGGCCAAACCAAGTGGGAAGAAACCGCCGAGATCATCGAGAAGGTCATGGCCGACCAGAAGAACTTGTTGCCCAATCTCGATTGGCCCGCCGGTCGTCTCTACTATGCTCTGGGCCTGGACGTGCCGTTGTATACGCCGTTCTTTGTCGCGAGTCGCATCACGGGGTGGTGTGCCCACGTAATCGAGCAGAGCGCGAACAACCGCTTGATCCGCCCAAGGGCGAAGTACACCGGACCCGACGAGCGCGACGTCTCGCCGATCGGTGATCGGGGCTAATCTCGCAGACAACAGAAGTTTTCTCTTTCCGATTTGTTCGAGGAATGACGAACGATGATATCGAAAATCCACACAAGTGGGATTGTGGCAGTTCTATTCGGGTTCATGCTCTGTGTGTCGGTCGCCCGGGGCCATTACGCCATCGCAGTTTCCAGTAGTGGCGGCGCGACCGAGAACCAAACCGTTCCGGACCAACTTAAGAAACTGCAGACCGGGACGCCTCGTCCTCCGATGCAATTCGTCCAATTCAAAGGACTCCAAAAGAAGGAACCATCGCAATCGAAAGCGCCGGAGCCCACCAAGTGGGAATACAAGGCCGTCGACTTCAAGGGCATGGACACAGCGATGATCTCCGAAAACGTGAACAAACTGGCCTCGGATGGGTGGTTGTATGTTGGGCCGCTCGTTGGCGAGAAAGTCCTGTTCAAGCGTAAAGGCAATTCGAACACCAAGCCCGTCGTGAAGACTCCGGCACCGAAGCTCGAAGGCGATTGGGTCGTTACGTCGGCAATCAAAAAAGACAACAAAGACAAGGTCGTGATGGGTGCGGAGGTGAGTTTTACCGACAAAGAGATGACGCTCAAGACGAAAGGAGGGTTGGTCCAAACACTCGCCTACGAGGCCAACACCAAAACCACCCCCATGCAGATCGACTTCTCCGCGGGCCAAGATAAATCGTATGGGATTTTTCACTTCCAGAACGGAAAACTGACCATCGCCATTTCGTCGGACCCAAAGATGCGCCCAACGACGTTCGCCGACACGAACGCCTTCCTGTTGGTCATGAAACGCAAGAACATGGAAAAGACGCCGAGCAAGAAAAAGTAGAGCTGAGGTTTGCACCATGGGTCAGTTCGCCATCATCCTCCCCGCTGCGGGGAGTTCTTCGAGGTTCGGCGACAGAGAGAAAAAGCCATTCGTCACGCTCGACGGAAGGCCGATTTGGTTGCGGACGACCGAACTGTTCGTCAACCGCGATGACGTGTGCCAGTGCATCGTCGTCATCGCTCCGGAGGACGAGGAAAAGTTCAGAAGTCGATTCGGACCCAACCTCGCATTCATGGACATCGAAGTCGTTCTCGGCGGCACGGAGCGATTCGAATCCGTTGCGAACGCCCTCGCCACGCTCAAGCCCGAAGTAGAATACGTTGCGATTCATGACGCCGTCCGGCCTTGCATTACCGCCGAGCAAATCACGTCCGTCTTCGGCAAGGCGGAGGAGACCGGAGCCGCCATCATGGCCGTTCCGGTCACGGATACCGTCAAAGAGGTCTACGACCAACAAGAGATCACTGGCACCAAGTCCCGCCAGGGACTGTGGCTTGCGCAGACACCTCAAGTATTCCGCCGCGACTGGCTCGAAGCCGGTTATGCTAACCGGAGCGACTTTGTTCAAGCCATCACAGATGACGCTCAATTGGTAGAAGCTACCGGTCACACCGTTTCGGTCGTCGAGGGAAGCCGAAGCAACATCAAGATCACCACACAGCCCGACCTCAAACTCGCCGAGGCGATTCTCAATTCGCTGCCCAAACCAAAACCCAATCGCCCGGCATCTCCTTTTGACGAAACGGAGATGTGGTAAGGCGTCGGATCGTCTTCGAGGGGTGCGGTCCTATTCGGTACAAGCCTGAAGCGCGAGCGAAGGCCAACCAAAAATCCTTCGCTCGCGCTCCAGGCTTGTGCAAAAAACCAAACACACAAACTCACTCTTCCCGCATTCGGAAGACCCGAGTTGTTCTCTCATTCCTTTTTCAGAACAACACCTTGGCGCAAGGTTCCTCGCTCCCCGCGTCTCACTCTCGCAGGAGACGAGAAGGACAACTCAGCGGGTCCTTCTCCTTCACAATTCCAGTGAGGAGTGAGATTCGATGCGGACAATTTTTTCTCTCGGAACGGCGGCCCTTCTTTCGGCCATCATGCTCGGAACGCCTAGCGAAAGTAAGGCCCAGTTCGGTCTGTCGGTTCGCTTCAACGTCGGTCGAGACTACGATCGTGGTCGCTTCTACCGCCCCGGCCCGGTTCGTGGCGTCTACCGACCAGCCCCCGTGGTCGTGCAACCACGTCGGACGGTGATCGTCCCAGCCAGACGCCCTGTGTATGTCGCGCCGCGAGCGTATTATGGTGGACGCCGGGGCCCGGCTTGTTACGGAGGACGAGATTTCGGAGGAGGCCGAGGTAGCTACTACCGAGGTCATCGATACTAAACGGATGTGTTCGTGTGTGTCCCCCGCCCGCCCGACCTGAGTCAGAGTCTGACTCCCTCCCGGTCGGGCGGGTTTTTATTTGTGCAAAGAGAGGAAGGAAAATGTCAAAGAGTTCGCCCCCTCCGAACGAAGGCAAGGTGGATGGGAATTCGTCGTGAGCTGCTGATCAGCCTTCTGCCAAGCAGACGAAACCCGAGGACCGAGAGGCACGCTCCGGCAGATCGTCGTCGTCATTCTTCCTGTAAAATTAAATCCAGAACCCAACAGCCGCGGACGTGATTTTGTTGAGCCGAAGGCCGAAGACGGCAATGGTCTAACACATCGAGGTGGGTACATCCGGCCTCTTCCAGCGCGTCGGCGAGGATAGGCATCTCGTGAAATCGGCAGGTCTGGTCAATCCGACGTGCAACCCTCCGCACGGTCGACGTCAGCCAAAATCGAGGAAGGGGGACGGGTCGAAACGGATTCGGAAAGATTTCGCGAATCAAGGCACACTGTGTCGTGCTCATGGTGTTCCACGAGTCGGATCGGGAAGAGTTGGGGTCTTTGGCTTGTTGTGCCGCCCGAGCCGAACAGGCATTGCGAGCCAACCAACTCGTCCGTTCCAGCGACTTCCGATCTCGGGCACCCGAGCAGGCCGCAGCTTGAAACGCCCACGACAAATCGTAATTGGCCCAGCTAGCCCAAAATGATTCCTCGGTGTCAATCAACTCGTCCCCGTTGGACGACAAATCCACGACATCCCGAGCCGCCTCCACTGCCGCAGCGTAGGCCAACTCCCTTGCCCGATCCAGGACGGAAGGAGAGATGAGGTCATCGGCAAACAACTCGGCTTTGTCGATGACCTCGCGGGCTCGACTATCGACCATCATGTTCCTAATGGACCGGCAGCAAGCGACGGCAAATAAACGCCATTGTCGCTCGCTCGTCTGGGGGGACAGTTGAGAGAGCATCCAACTGGGTTGTTGGCACGTAGCCCATTGTTGTGTTCTCGACTCCATGAGCCTGATCTCCATCAGCTCTATTTGAACGGGATTGGTCCATTTCTCTAATCGAAAAACGAACGAAAAGTGGACAAGGGGTGGGACAAATCTATTTCCGTAAATTTATAGATTCTAACAGTTTAGACTCGTGGAGTACGGTCCGATCTGGTTTCCGTACGGACTCCAAAGCACTGGGAACACGACTGCCCAATTTCGAACCAACAACCACCCGAGTGAGACAAGCGTATACCGCATTTCTGTATACAAAATTCGTAAAAATGAATACTGTAAATCCTATCAAAAAAAATTTAGCAAAAATCCTCTGGGACCTCATTATTTCCATCGCTCAAGCGACGTTGGATCCTCGGAGCCGAGTGCGAAGGCCACAGTGAAACCTGGCCAAGTGTCCACCCAACCAGTCGAGGGCGCACTGCTTCTCAAGAGTCGGATTTGGGAAGATTGCTTTTTCACATTGACAGGCACTTTGCTTTGTCGGTTTGTAACGCGAAATTTCTATTTGTCCGTTTTTTCGTGTCTGTTGTTTGTCCGTCCGACGAACAAGCAAGGAATGCGATCACTTTTCGCCGCGCAAAAAGGAACTTTCTCGTTCGTCTTGCGTGTCCTGAACATACTCCCAGAGTACGAGGCCTCTCAGTTGTCCTTGTTGTCTTTTCGTTCGCCACCCTTGAAGAAATCGAAAGGAATTCAGGAAAAAGGGGGCCTTGGAAAGTTGCCCCGATTACCGCTTTAAGCTACGTTTGTTGCAACGGAACGAAGTCAGGCTCTAGTCAAAAGGGACATTCTTCCCATGCAATCAGTCGTTTGTGGCTTGGCCGCTTTAGCGGTGGCCAACATCTACTATTGGTACCGATCTTACCAACAAGAGCAGGCGGCGAAGAACCGGACATTGCGAGAGCGGGTAGCCTACATGTTGTGGGTGACTGCGTCTCGGGTTCCGGCCTGAGCCATCACATTCGTCGTGCGCTGAATGCGAGTCGCGGGACCCGGGAACCAGTTCACTCGATCCCAGTTCACGATGTTGTGCAGAAGTTGCAAGATCGACCCATCTCACATTCTCGCGATCAATCCGTCCTGATCGCATACCAGTTCGCAGCCTATTATTTCCGTTCTTCTCCAACAGACGTCTCGGTCGTCTGTCGGGTCTGCTCATTTAGGGCCGGCATCCTCCACCGAGACAGGGGTTCCCGTCCGTGCTTGCACGGCGGGGCCTCTGTTTTTCGTTTTCGCACTTGCCTCGTGGAAGCCTAGCGGGGTTCGCCAAATTTGAATCCGCCCGATGTGCGTCTGTTCTGTTCTCCAAACCGATTCTTGAATCCCTTCTCACGTCTGATTAAGATACGTTTGTACGTTTGCACATCTGACATACAAAAGGGCGCGGAGATAGTCGCATATATGCTGCCTCGCAAATATCTTTTTCCGAACGTCATCGAGATGAACTACCAGGCTGGTCGGCGGCTAGGAGCAAATGTGTATCTCATCGATGGCGGAGATGAATTCGCCCTCATCGACATCGGCTATTTGGACGAAGTCGAGACGATCGTCGAATTAATTCGTCAAATGGATTTCAATTTATCCACCTGCAAAATGATCATTGCCACACACGCCGACGCCGACCATATCCAGGGTCTCGCACGCGCGAAAGAACTCCTCAAGGCGACAATTGCGGCCCATCCGTCGAGCGTCGCCCCCCTCGAAACCGGCGACGAAATCATGACGTTCGCCACCATCAAGGCCCAGGACTTCGCAATCCCGATGCCCCCATGTAAAGTCGATCTCACCATCGGCGAAGGCGACAAGCTCACGATCGGAAACGTCCAACTCGAAGTCTGGCATACGCCTGGACACACCGACGGCCAGTTGAGCTTCAAGATGGACAACCTCCTTTTTTGCGGCGACAACGTCTATAAGGATAGTTGTGTTGGAGCGATCGACGCACACCACGGTTCGGACATTCCTTTATTCATCCAATCACTCGAGCGAATCGAAAAAGACGATTCGGAATTTTTACTGCCTAGCCACGGACCGGCCTTTCGCCGAGACAATCGCATCATTCGCAAAGCTATCGACCGCTTGACCCAATATCAATTCATGGCCGACTTTGGAACGTGTGCCATTGGATGGCCTCTGCTCGACCAGTGGGAAACTGAGGTGACCTCGGGTAAGCTGCCGGATTTTTGGAAATAAAATATGCCAGAGGTAACCGTGGACATTCGGGAATGGAATCGAGATGCCTGGGACAAATACGTCGATACTGGAAATCAATGGACCATTCCCGTCACCGACGAAGTAATCGCAAAAGCAAGACAGGGTGAGTGGGAAATTGTGTTGACTCCCACCAAGCCTGTTCCGAAATCCTGGTTCGGTCAACTCTCAGGAGCTTCGGTGCTGTGTCTCGCCTCCGGCGGCGGGCAACAAGGCCCAATTCTTGCCGCTGCCGGCGCGAAAGTCATCGTCTTCGACAATTCTCCAAAACAACTCCGCCAAGATCATTCCGTCGCCGAGAAACATCTGCTCGATCTCCGAACCGTCGAGGGAGACATGCGCGACCTCTCTGCGTTCCCCGATGAAATGTTCGATTTAATCTTCCATCCCTGCTCGAATTGTTTTGTTCCCGACATCCAACCTGTTTGGATCGAAGCCCACCGAGTCTTGAAATCAAAAGGGACGTTGCTGGCGGGATTCACGAATCCAATCCGGTTTCTGTTTCACGAAGACATTCCCAAGAAAACCGGCGTTCTTGAGGTAATGTATTCGCTCCCGTTTTCCGATCTGGAAAGCCTGACCGACGAAGAACGTCAGAAATACATCGACGCCGGGGAAGCCCTCGTATTAGGGCACACGCTCGAAGCTCAAATCGGCGGACAACTCGAAGCAGGTTTTCTCTTGGCGGGATTCTACGAAGATCGTTATCCCGAAACGGCCAACGACCTTCTCTCCAAGTTTACCGCGAGTTTCCTCGCGACTCGGGCCATCAAGCCGTAAACAAGATGAGTTCGAACAGTTGCTTTTCGCTCCGCGAAAAGTTTTCTGTCTTGTAGTGTCGCCTTTCGCTCCGCGAAAGGACGCCGGTCTTGGCTTTGTAGTAGACACACTCCGTGTGCCGTAACCATTGTCTTTGTGTTGAGTGTCCCCTTTGTCTCCGCGAAAGGACGCCGGTCTTGGCTTTGCAAGTCCAAAACACGACACTAATTTCTCCAAACGATCCAGCAAAAGGCGACGATCACGAATCACCGTAACGCATCCGCTCTCCTCGAATAAACACCGCCTCGACACGCCCGGGAAACGTTATCCCTTCGAACGGGCTCCATCCACATTTCGTTTTCAGTCCTTCGCGGGTGACGTTCGTGGGCTTCTTCAGGTTCAACACAGTCAGCGAACCCACATACCCAGCAAGTAGTCGCCCATATCTCTCGGAGTGATACGGATTCACGAACTCACCAGGATTCGCCGAACAAATGGCGGCAATTCGATCCGGCGAAAATCCTTGTTCGACCATCAGCCATGTCGCGAACGGACCAAAGGTATCAAGATGTGGTTGGCCCGAAACCCCTCGTTGTTTTTCTTCGATTGTATGCGGCGCATGGTCCGTCGCAAGATAATCGGCAGTTCCATCTCGCAGCGCTTCCAACATGGCCTCACGATCCGCGGGGCTTCGCAAAGGCGGATTCATTTGCATCCACGGCCGATTTTCGTCGGTAATGGTCGAGGTATCAAAAAAGACGTGATGCGGAGTTACTTCCGCCGTCACGGCGATATTTCGTTGCTTCGCATCCCGAATGAGTTCTAAACCTTCCCCAACGGAATAATGACATAGCTTTCCGCTCAATCCATATTTTTCGATCATATGTAAAGCAAACTTGGTCGCACTCAATTCACATTCGGCGGGTCGTCGGGCTTCGTGAGTCGCAGCTCCCTTATGTTTTTCCAACAGAATGGGATCTTCACAATGAAAACTCACTGCTCGACCAGGATAGTGGCTGAGTGTTTCGTCGAGTTCTTCCAAACTCCGAAAATATAAGTCGCCGACACTTGGCCCCATGTACGCTTTATATGGGACTGTGCGTGAGAGCGGCTTCGTCCCCGGACCAATTCCCGCATAAAGTGTGAACAGAACTGGAAGCGAATACTGAGTCAGAAGTTCTGATTTCCTCGTATAACTCGCGTCGTCGATCGGTGCCACCGGATTATTCGGCATATCGGCGACATGAATCACTCCACCATTGAGAGCCGCCGCCGATGCCGTCGCGAATGTTTCTTTGTAGTTCTGTGTGCCTGTGGTGTCTTCTCTTGCATGGATATGAACGTCACCCATCCCTGCGAAGATCAAGCAATCGTCGCCAAATACATGATCGGGCGGACCAAGTTTGTCGCCTACTTCGTTGATCACGCCATTTTCGATAACGAGTTGACCATGTCTCACGCCGTCGATGTCGGCGAGTTGGCCTTCGATGATGATTGGTTTCATGGATTCCGATTCGAAGAAAGGGAAACGCTAACTTGTTTCGTCTCAATAGCCCGATATCGAGGAATTACAATTTCCGTCTTCTTGGTCGGTTCTTCTTCCGTCTCGACGGCGGCTGTCTCTTCACCCACTTCAAATATCCTTCCAACTCCGGCGCACTCCGTAAATCTTCAATCGTCGGATAAATTGCCGCCAAGGTGTTATTGATCCCTGCCAAAAGAACGTCGGTATGTTAGATCCTAAATGGTAGTTGG
>CAYYUU010000194.1:0-9726 GCA_964474955.1 uncultured Alcaligenaceae bacterium
GATGCCCGCGTTCGAGCATTGCTCTGGGATTTTCGGCGTACCGGGCTTCTTCGGGTTCGAGAAGCGGAGAGGACAGGCGAGTGAAAAACAGGAACCCTGCGGCGACCGCGAGGATCAGTGTGTGCACGACAAACCGGACGAACCCGGTCAACCTCGTCGAACGGGACAAAGCTCGTTTGGCAGGATGGTCTGGATCTGTGCCGGGAAACCCTTGCCGAGTCCACCACGAGTGTAGCGTGCGAATGCCCCGCCAAACGTTGTACGAGAGAATTTTCCGGACACCTAGTAAACTAATCGGCGGACGACGGAGCATGTCTTCCTCCACTCCTGTTCGGTCGCTCCGGCAGCACTTGCTCACCTCAGCAGGCGCGAAAGGCTGTTGATTGCGGGCGGGGAAGATCTCAGAAGAGAAGGAATCTGTCAAGACGGGAGAGGGGCATTTCGTAGCCGTGAAGAGTTGTGGAAAAAGTCTTGCCTCTCTTGCCCAAACACGCGTCGAGTCGGTATTCTGGGACGATTCCGATGAAATGGTAAATCTTGCGCTGAGCGATAAATCATCGAAAAGACAATCCAGGCAACGCAGACGAACTGGAATGGAGCAAAGAGAAAATGGGCTCGTTCGACTTCACCGAAATGATTCCCAAGCAAGGAACGTTGCTCTGGGTCGTCGGGCTGTTGGTTTGCATTGGCCATGTATCCTGGCACGTCGAAGCACTGAACTGGTTCTTGGGTTTGGCGACGCCACACAAGTTTTCGAAATGTGTCCGCGCGTTCGACACTCTTCTGTTGTTCGGAGGCTTGGGACTCGTGGGATGGTTGCTCCTCGTCGGATAGGAAGAGCTTGCGAGGATTTGGCCAAGCTGGCTCTGGATGGTCTTCGTCTTGTATGGTTACTTCTGTGTCGGATTCGCGGTGCTGGTCACACCAGCCACCATCATCCGGTATTGGTTGCGGACAACAGCTCCGGGTTTGGTGAGCAACCATAGCGACGTCGTGGATTTCAATCGAGACCAGGAGGGAAACCGCCGTTCCTTCGTTGGCGAAGGAAAGCGAAAGTTACTCGCCTCCCTTCCGGGCAATCAGATTTGCACGGTCGAGTTCAACGAAAAATATGTCCGCTTCCCAGAACTCCCGCCCGCTCTGGACGGCCTGACAATCTTACACGTAACCGATCTTCATTTTCACGGAATTCCTGCCCGCGAATTCTACGAAGCCGCGATGGCCAAATGTATGGAGAAGTGGCAACCCGATGTCATCGCCGTGACAGGAGACATCGTCGACAGTCAAGAACACCACGCGTGGATCGAAACTGTGTTCCGTCCGCTCTCCTGGAACGTGGCGGGGCTGGCGATTGTCGGCAACCATGACTTGCGACACGCCCCCGATGGCGTCCGGACACGATTCGAGGAACTCGGCTACATGGTGTTGGGCAATCGCTGGCAACCGCTTGAAGTTCGTGGCGAGCAGATCGTTGTGGTCGGTCATGAAGGACCGTGGTTTCGGCCCGCGCCGGATTTGTCGCAATGTCCCCAGAACGCATTTCGGATTTGTCTGAGCCACACACCCGACAACATCGTGTGGGCCAAACAACACCAGATTGACTTGATGCTTTCGGGACATAACCACGGAGGGCAAATCCGGTTCCCCGTGTTCGGTTCGGTCTACGTGCCGAGTCGGTACAGTCGACGATATGATTGCGGGATGTTTCAAGAAGGGAAAACGGTTTTGCACGTCAGCCGAGGCATCGGCGGACAACATCCGTTGCGATGGAATTGCCGACCGGAGATTACGCTCTTGGTCCTGCGCCGAGGAGTTCAGACTTGAGGGAGGGGTTCGTACCAGACAATTGCTTTTCGCTCCGCGAAATGCGACACTTTCCGAACAACCACAAATACGACTCTTATTGATTTGTCGTAGGTACACGCGGCTCGCGTGTACTTCTTGTTTGGTCGAATTTTCAGTATTTTGCGTTCGTCGTAGGCGCACGCGAAACATTGGACACCAATAAATTCCGCGTTCCCAAATCTGTCTCACAGACGAAAAGCAACGATAGAGCAAACGTCACTCCAGCGGAAATCCGGCTGCCTTCCAATCCTCTTTTCCGGCCTGGTAGTCGTAGACCTTTTCGTAGCCCAATTCGTCCATTCGTTCGGCGGCCTTGCGGGACGCCTGACACTCGAGATCCTTACAGTACACGACGATCGGTTGGGACTTTTCGGTGAAACGCCGCTGGATGGCGTCGTCGAAGTGCTCCCCAAATGGCTCATTGACGGCGTACGGTAAGTGACAATCTTGAAATTCTTCCTCCGGTAACACCTCGACGATGCCAACGCTGTGGACAGTATCGAGTAACACCTTGGTTTGTTCTCGGTCGACAGTTTGCATTGTGTTTTTCTCCTCTCGGGTCTTCGATGCAATCCAACTCGGAAACGACGAGTGTCTTTTGGAAAGGACTCGCCGTTTTCGGAATGGCTCAGGTCATGGACGTGAACTCCAGCGATGTGGAACGTTGTATTTATTGGTCCGACGACGTTCCTTGCTTTTCTTTCCTTTTTTGATCGCCAGGGCCGGAAGGCTCGTTTCATCTCCTCGATGTCGAGAGGGCCGTTTACGTTTCGATCGATCTTGCCGAAACTTTGGGCAAGGTATCGGTTGACCTCGTCCTTGGCGAGTTTGATGTCGTTATTGCGATCCCACTCCTTAAAAATCTGCCTGGCGTGCTCGCGGCGAGCCTTTTGTTGGGCCTTCTTGTATTTCGGTCTCGGTGATTTTTCCTTCGTTGTTATTGTCGATCATGCGGAGCATTTGGTAGCTCGTCTGAAGGTCGTCGGCAGTCAAGGGGTCGATGGACGTCCGATAGACTATCATCTTCATGTCGCGATCTAAGTTTTCAAAGTGAAGCAAAGACTATGCCAAGAAGCTGTCTGTCGGCTTCTGCGTGTTGTGGGAACGCGAGTTTCCGTCAACTCACATTCTCAATGTTCCCGCCCTTGACTACGGATTGTTGAAACTAAGCATTAACATGCGCAAGAAAAGGCACGTACTTGCCGATGGAGTAATTCGAATGGCCTTCCTGTCGGGGGAACGCCTCCCATTTTCGAAAGCCAGCCATCAGGCCACATTCTTGGCATACTCGTTGCAGAAATATCCTTGAGCTTTGTCTCACCCCAGAGATAACCATTCGTGGTTTCGATGGGACAACTTGCAATGATTGACTACCTCCAGGAGGAAATGATGAGACCAATCCTATCCATATTTACGGAGTGACCAGATACCCCTACGCGGTGCCTTATTACGGGAACTATGTGTGGTGGTAATTTTGCCTTGCGGCTAAATGAGTGACAATTCTTTGGAGCAGGAGGCAAGCCCGCCTAACGGAGGAAGCCGCCCGAAACTATTCATCGGGTCGTTCGGAGTTTGCCTTCCCTTCGAAAGCGGACATGTTTCCGTGAGGAGAAACTTCAAACAATGTTTCGTGACGAAAGCTATAACCTCCGGATTGAACTGGATTCGAAACACAGTGATGTTACTCCGGACATGATCAAAAAGATGGAAACCGGGTTAAATCCGCTCCGCGAATTGGTGAAGGATTTTCCCATCTCGGACTTGTACATCACCATCATCAAGCATCCAAGGTCTTCGGACTATCACGTAAAGCTGGCGCTGGTCCTGACGGGCAAGACACTCTTCACAGGTGAGCGTCATGAGTTAATGTACCCCGCGTTCGAACGGTGTGTCCGCAAGCTCGTGCAGAAAGTACGCGCGTATAAAGAAAGCCTGGAGGACGCAGAAGAGCGGTCGAAACACGAAAAGGGGACCTACCAAGACGTCCAACCGGACTTTGGCCCGGACATGGACCAGCTCGAGAAGGCCGTCCAAGCTGGCGATTATAATGACTTCCGGGTTGCCCTGTTTGGTTACGAGGAACCCGTCCGCAAGCGTGTCGGTCGGTGGCTCCAGCGATACCCCGAACTCGAAGCCGAAGTGGGACAAAGTTTGCAAATCCGCGACCTCGTCGAGGAAGTCTTTCTCAACGCCTTCGAGCAGTTCTCGGACCGTCGGTTGGATCAGTCGTTGAGCGAGTGGTTGGAAAGCTTGATAGATCCCTCAATGCAAGAGGTGTTGGAAAACCCCGAAGAGGAGAAAGCCAATATCGAATTCGTTCGGAGCCTGCGGGAGCGACCCGAATGATGACACGCCTGTGCGTTCTTGACTTCGCTCCTTCCCATCGAGGACAGCCCTCACCGACTTACTTTCGTGGCTCCCCCGGTTCGGTAGCGTTCCACGAAGGTGGGTCGCTCGCCGGGAACGACTCATCCCCTGCTTCACTGACCACGTCCGGTTTACTCACACTTTCGCCTTCCGCGGTGTAAATGAACAACAGCAAGATACTGTCTTCGATGGCATGCGGTGCGTGCGGCTCTCCACTCGGCAGAGCGATCAACTGTCCTTCGAGAAGTTCCAACTTGTCCTTGGAGAGTGACAGGTTCACTTTTCCCGCCAAGCAGTGAACGATGACGGTTCCCGGGGAGTGGTGCGTGGGCCGGGACTCACCTTTCTTCAGCCCCAATCGAATGACCTTCAGAGCATCCGTTTCTACAAGGGTCATGGTCGTTTCGTCGGACACCTGAGGCACGTTGCTCCGGACGTCAATGACCGGAGTCTTCTGAGCTTGAGACAGACTCATGTCGAATCATTTCCTTTTCGCTTGAGATTGACACGCCGATCCTCATGAGTTTTGACGAGCAAACTCGGTAGTCTTCGAATCGAGTTTTGGATGCCGTACCGTAGGACAGGTTTGTAACCTGTTCAAGAAAAACACAGACAGATTACAAACCTGTCCTACGGTTCTTGACCAACATCCATTCCCGAATGCGAGAATTTGAGATCGAGTATTTCGAGCGACGTTGTTACTTAGTCGTTTTCGACTTCTCAGTGTTCTTGGGTCGTTCGATGTTGCGAGTGTCGTCGCCTATGGTGACCTCAGTTGCCAAGAGTACGGGTCGTCTGCGGACTCGGATGACCCAACCGCGAGCACGGATTTTGTTACCTGCCGTCGTCGGAGTCCCTTTAAGGTTCTTCACGTTACCAAGGTCCACCATTCGGATTTGGCCGTCCTTCGTCTCGATCCAAAGCACCAAGTTTTTCTCGTCCGAGTTTCGCAATTTGATTACTTTGCGTCTGCGAATGACGCCCTCGGCGAACCCTCGTCGGGTATTGCGTCGCGAAATCTCTTGCGACTTGCCGTCCTTCTTGACGCGAAAGGCCATCAACACCTTCGGATACTTTCCAACTCTCAAGGAAGGTCCTTCGACGGTGATACTATCTCCTTTCTTAATGCCTACGGTCAACTGTTGTGTTGGTCCGAGGTCGACGATGACGTCCTTCTCACTATCTTTAGGGGTCAACAAAACTATTGTGTATTTGGTGTCTTTCCCTCGGAGGACGTTGACCTGTTTAAGCTTCGTGACGGTCCCGGTATAGCGATCAATTTTTTGCTTTTTCTTGGCCTTCTCTTTGGTCGTCTGAGGTTTCTTCGTCTGTCCTTCGACCATTGGTCCACGGACCATACAAAAGACGACAAAGGCCACGATGAATGGTTGTACGATGCGATTCATGAGCTGTTACTCCTATCGAAAATATGAATATAGTGTTTGTCCTCGACTCGAGCGCGAATTAATCACCAATGTCGTAGGGGTCGTTGTAGATCTCGGTGTAATCGTCGTAGTAGTCGGGATAGTTTGTGAACCCCTCGTAATAATCTGTGGGGTAACCCTCGTAATCGTAGTCATCGTAGAACCATCTGTCGTCGGACTCGTTGCGATACCGTCCATTATAATAGGGGTAATATTGCCGATTCGGCAGGTTATAATCGCCGACCGCGTCTTCGTAGTCAAATGCATAGGGATCGGCATATCGTACGCGAGGACCGTAATACATGCCGTCGGGATAGAAATCACTCCGTGGGTCCTCGTCGGGGACGATGTCATCCATTCGATCATACGTGTAATAGTCGTAGTACCAGTCCACTTCACCAAGGCCGTTGAAGTCGCCGATGTATCGAGAACGGGCGGGATATCGGTCGTAGTCCGGCGGCGGGATTCCTTGAGAAAGGCTGGGCGATACGGAGCCCAGTGCAATGACCAAAGTGATGATCAACGTGTTCACGGTTTTATTCAAAGTTAGTCCTCCAATATACAAAGGTGGAAAGGCAAAATCAGGTGTTGAAAATACTCAACGTGGACGAGGTGGCCACACATCTTTTCTGCGTGTTCCTGGTATGATCTGGGCTATCTTCGGCTTACTTTTCGGCGGTTTCGAGCAACCCCTCGGCCGTCTGCACGATGTCCTTGGCGGATAAGCCGACGGACTTGATGACCTCGTCAGGAGTGCGACCCGATTTAGGAATCTTCCGAACGAACATCTGTTGTACGACGCAGTGACTTCCTGCTGCCGCGAGTGCCTCGGCCACAGCCGACCCGAACCCACCACCGTAGTTATCTTCGAGTGTGAGGACTCGTCCGCCGTTATGCTCGCCGAGTTCCACGATGCGTTCGGGCTCGAACGGTAGACAATACAGATCGATGATTGTCGGATCGATGTCTTGTTCGTGGAATGATTCCACGGCCTTCAAAGCCTCATGCACCATGTACCCCGTTGCAATGACGAGCATATCCTTTCCTTCCCGCACGACGTGGTGTCCCTCCAGCGGGAACGTCGTCTCGGCGTCGTAGAGGAACGGCATGTCGGGGCGGAACGTCCGTAAATAACTTGCGCCGTCGTGTTCGGCCATCAGGACCGTCAGCGAGTACGCCGAATAGGCATCGGACGGATTGAGAAGGTATATGGCGGGTGTGCCGCTCTCGTTCCGAACGGTGCTCCACGCGTGGAAGTACCCGACGTCCGGCAAGGCCATTTGGCTGGGACCGTCGGCAGCCAAACTCACGCCTACGTGCGAGCCAACGAGTCGCAGCGGGAGTCGGCTCACGAGTGCCATCTCAAGTTGGTCGTACCCACGCGTGAGGAATTTGCCGAACGTCGAGACGAAGGGTATCTTGCCGCCGACAGCGAGCCCCGCTGCGCACGAGATCATGTTCTGCTCGGCGATGCGGCTCTCGAAGAATCGCTCTTGCAACTCGGGGTCGTCGTGGAAGTACTTGGAGTACGTCGAGTTTTTGACGTCTCCATCGAGGGCGACGAGAGAAGGGTTGGCGTGTCCCAGCGCCTGGAGTGCGATCCCATAGGCTTTTCGCGTGGCCAGTTTGCGTTTTTCGAGAACGTCCTTGTGGCCGAATTTTTGGGCGCCGTCTTCGAACTCAGGTGGTTCGTTGGTTTTTCGCTCCGGCACTGTGTACGACGGAACGTCGGGTTTGGCAAGGTCGTCCCCGTTCCACTCGGCCTGGGTATTTGCTGCCATCTGGTCGAGTTCGGCCAACGCCTTGTCGAGGTCCTCGGAGGAAATCGCCTTCCCGTGGATGTCGCCGGAGATGGCGGACTTGATCCCCCACGCCTTCGTGGTCCGGGCGACGATGGCCACAGGGTGTGCGTCTTCGGTCGTCGTCGAGCGGCGATGTTGATTCAGGGCAGCGGAAATTTCTAACGGCGCGTGTCCATCGATCAGGATGGCCTGGATGCCGTACGCCTTGAGTTTGGCCACGATGGCTTCGGGGCTCTGTTGGACACTGACCTCGTCGGACTGGCCGAGGTGGTTGCAGTTGAAGATCGGGCAAACCGTCTTGAGGTTGTACTCGGCGAGGAAGTCGATGGCTTCCCAGACCTGTCCCTCGCGGCTCTCGCCGTCGCCAATCAAGCAGAAGATTTGGCGAGGGCTCTTGTCCAGCCGTGCCGCCAAGGCAAGGCCGTTGGCAATCGAAAGTCCTTGTCCCAGCGATCCCGTAGCCGCCGGGAAGAATGGAAATCCCTCGGCAGGATTCGGATGACCATCGACGGGACTGTGAAGGGCTCGCAAATCCATGGCATCCTCACGCGTCATGGGTCGCGTTTGGCCGTCCACCCGGATCGGCAGACCGAGGTCGGCGGCTGCGGCGTACACGATCGGACACGCGTGTCCCTCCGAAAGAACGAGACGATCGGCGGCTGGATGGTCCGGTTCGTTCGAATCGTAGCGCATGTGTCCGTACATGAGCATCGTCACGAGGTGCGCCAGGCTGGCGGCCGAAGTTACATGACCACTCCCGGCTTCGGTCGTCATTTGGGCCGTGAGTTTGATCAGGTCGATGGCTTTGGCATGAACGGCGTTAGTTATGGCCACGTGATTTCTCCTTCTTCGGGGTGGAGATTTCGTTCTCGGGGACTGACACTGCCCTCCCTTGGTGGACAACATCGTGCCATCCAAGGAGCAATTAATGTGCCGCGCCAACGCAAGAACGAAACAAACGGGCCATCACGTGGTTTGTTGGTTGGTTTCGTTACCGTCCTTTTCCTTGCCCTGTCCGCCGAAAGCCACCAGACACAAGACTCCCAAAATGGCGCTCATCAGCGAACCGGTAAGAGTCCCGATCTTGCCGGCCTCAAGCAGGTCCCCTTCCAAGGCCAGACCACAGATGAATAACGACATCGTGAAACCGATTCCGGCGAGGAACGCCCCTCCGACCAACTTCAACCAATCGACGCCTTGCGGGAGTTTGGCAGCGCCACTTTGGACGGCGATCCAACTGAACAAAATAATGCCGACGGGTTTGCCCACGACGAGACTAAGTCCGACGGCCCAGGCGACCGGATGAAACCCCGACGCGGCGTCGAGGCGGACTCCGGCGTTGGCCAGGGCAAACAAAGGAATGATGGCATAAGCCACCCAATAGTTGAGGCGGGCGAACAACCGATCCAACGGAGAGATCCCTTCTTCGGCCGTCCGGCCCAGCGTTTGGAGGGTCTTTCGGCGCTCCTCGGAGTCTTGCGAAGTGACTTGACGAAATTTTTCAAACAGACGATCGATCCTCGATGACAATGCGTTGTCATCGTAGAGCGGTTTCGCGGGAGTGATCAACCCGAGTACGACTCCGGCCACCGTCGGATGGACCCCCGAACGCACCATGGCCAACCAGATGGCCGACCCGACGATGACGTAAATCTCGACCGGCCGCACGTTCCATCGCCTGAGCAGAAACACCAGCCCGATGCCGCCCCCGGCCAAACTCAAGGGGATCCACGCGATCGTGTCGGTATAGAAAATGGCGATCACCAATACGGCACCGATGTCGTCGACGATGGCCAGCGCCAGCAGCAGGACACGAAGACTTGAAGGAACCCTGCGACCCAACAACGCCACGAAGCCGACCACGAAGGCGATGTCCGTGGCCATCGGAATCCCCCACCCAGATTGTCCTTCCTGGTTGCCCAGAAGGAGCAAGTACGTTGCTGCCGGGACGATCATCCCACCCAGTGCCGCCGCCGTCGGGAGAATGGCCTTGCGGGTTTCTCGCAGTTCACCCTCGACCAACTCGTGCTTGATTTCCAGCCCGATGACGAAAAAGAAAATCGTCATCAGGCCATCATTGATCCAGTGCAGCAGGGATTTGTACAACGTAAACGTACCAGCCGTGAATCCGATCTTGATTTCCCAAACGTGCGCATAAGTTTGCGCCCAAGGGGAATTCATCACGACCAGGGCGACGATGGTACACACCAACAAGACGACTCCACCGGTCGATCAGGGTCGTTTGATTGTTTAATTTCCGTCAATTAGGTCTACTGCTTCTTGTGGGT
>CAYYUU010000195.1:0-9724 GCA_964474955.1 uncultured Alcaligenaceae bacterium
TTGTAGCGCGAGCGAGGTATCTTTGCCTGTCCTTCGCTCGCTTTTTCGGATTTTGAATGCCGCCGGAACTTTTGCGCCCCCTCCCAGACCGCACTCCATCCTTCCTCCGCGGAGGACCCGCAAGGATTGAGCCATGGCTCAAGTCTGCAGCAAGTGTTCGACCGTCAATCCGAATGACGCCGTCTACTGCTACAAAGACGGGAATCTCTTGCAATCCCAGCACGCCTCCACTCTGCCCCGGTCTCCCGGGATTCAGCCATTTCCGTATCCGTTTGTTTTTCCGTCGGGTGAGCAGTGCCAGAATTTCGACCAACTTGCGATGACTTGTTGTCGCCAGTGGGGGACGGCCTTGAATCTCCTTCGCGAAGGTTATCTCGGCAGCTTCATGCGAGGGCTCGGGCGAACGGACCTGGCAACGGCAGCGACGAGCGCGGCCCAACATCCGGACGCCGACCGAGGGCTCGATGACTTCCTAGGCCATTTGCCGGCTCAGGTTCTCCAGATCCCCAAACTCCAGGTCTCGCCGCGAGAGGTCAATCTTGGCGTTGTTGCGGTGGGCGAGGATCGATCGTTCGCTCTGGATCTCACGAACCAGGGAATGCGGTTGCTCCACGGCACGATTTCGGTGTCGCCGGATTACCCCTGGCTCACCGTGGGTGATCTTCCAGGTGTGGCCGAGAAATATTTTCAGTTCATTTCTTCGTGCTCGATTCCCGTGAACGTCGTGGGGGAAAACCTACGCGCCGGCCCCAAGCCAATGGTTGGGGAACTGGCCATTCGGTACGCAGGAGGCAGCACGCTTCCCATCAAGGTCCGGCTGGAAGTTCCCGTCAAGCCATTTTCGAAAGGGGTCCTTGGGGGAGCAACGAGCCCCAGAGAGATCGCCGAAAAAGCAAGAACGAATCCACATGAGGCAGCGAAGGTGTTTGATAGCGGTGAGGTCGCCGCATGGTTTCGGACGAATGGTTGGGTTTACCCCGTGCAGGGACAGGCCGCTTCGGGCATTGGTGCGATCCAACAATTTTTCGAAGCCTTGGGTCTGGCCAAGGCGCCACAAGTCAAAATCGATAAGGCGTTTCTCTCGCTCGAAGGTCGGATTGAAGAGTCACTTCTCGCCACGCTCGAAGTGCGAACTGCAGAAAAAAAGCACGTTTACGCCCACGCCACGAGTAATCAACCCTGGCTCGTTGTCTCCCCAACAAAGCTTGAGGGACGAGCGGCGACGATTCATTTGTCGGTGCCGCAAGTGCCCAACGCTCCGGGACACACGCTCACAGCGACGGTGCAGGTGGCGGCCAATGGGAACCAAAGATTTTCCGTCCCGGTGAGTCTTCGTGTGTTGGCGAATCCAAATGCACCAGCGCCTCGGACTCAGACCCTTTCGGGTCTGCCGACCAAAAACATCCCCAGCGCGACGACCGTTCCGGCACCGACTCCAGGGCCACCCACGGCAAGTCCAGTTGTTGCGGTTCCCGCGGTTCCTGACGCTTCGCAAGCTCCGCTTGCCGTTGGGATCGCACTTCCACCGCTCAGTCCGGAAACCGAGGCCCCTTCGGCGGGTTCGCAATCGATAACGGCTGTAGTCGCGCATCCGATCAACATCACAACATCACAACAAGCGCAAGCGGGGTTTCGGGTACGTCAGTGGATTCATCTGGTTCCTCTCGGCGTGTTGTTCCTGGCGCTGGTGATTCTCATCCTCGTTGACTTTTTTGGAGGGGAGCGTGCCGCTGGAGCGAAGCCGAAAGAACACATCGATTCGACTCCGCTCATCTTGATAAATTATGACTATGCTCCATTTTATCCGTCCGCAGTCGTACGCTCCCACGGGCTTCAGCGGACCATGAAGTTCGGTATTCTCACAGGGCAGAAAGCCGACGCTGCACCGATCCCAGACCAAGAATGGAAGAACAAAAAACTTACGTCCTCGAGCCACGGCCTGACGAATACGGTCGTCGTGCGAGTCAACGCCCAGGATTTTGTGTTTGGGCACCCGGGTCACGGCTACTTCGCGAGTCCTCCGAAGAAGATCCACAATAAATATAACTCCAGGCTAGAGGATACGCATGTTGTGTGGTCCCCGAACAACGCGAATATCCGTATTGAACAATCGGTCGCGTATGTGCTCGGCGAAGTGGTGGCGACGGAGGGCAAACTCCATCGGCGACTCGATACTTGTCTGGTTCGATACAAGATCACCAACGAGGAGGCCGATGAGGTGGACGTCGGGCTGCGCTTCATGCTCGACACGTTGATCGGAACAAACGATGGTGTGCCGTTCACGGTCCCGGGGACTGATAAACTTGTGGACCGCATGCAAGTTTTCGACAAACTTAAGTCGATGCCCGAGGTGATATTGGCGTTGGAACGGGCGAACCTCAAAGAACCGGGGACGGTCGCTCAACTGAACTTGAAGGTGGGAGATCGGTTCGAATCGCCGCCGAAGGTGTTGTTGACGCGATGGCCATTTCGGCATTCGCTCTTGTGGGACATCCCACTGCGAGATTTCCAACGTCCAAGTCCCGAGAACCCGCAAAATGTCTCGGACTCGGCAGTCGTGATGTATTGGCCCGTGAAGGCACTTGCGGTGGGGAGGAGTCGGACGTTGGGATTTGCGTATGGCCTCGGGGTCGTCACTTCGGACGAAGGAACGATAGGAATTCACGTCAGCCCAAATTTGCTTGCGAAACGATCGTTTCGCGTCACGGGATTTTTCACTGGCGGAGCAGCAAACAGGCAAGCAACGCTGCGGCTTCCCGATGGGCTTCGACTCGCCGAGGGAGACGCCCAGCGACCGATTCCGCGTCCGCCGCAAGTGCCGCAGTTTAGCCACGTGAGTTGGAAAGTGGTGGCGAACGCTGCAGGAGCATACACAATTCGGATTGATGCAGGCGTCCAGGAAACGCAAGAACGCCGAATCGTTGTGCGAAGCAATAACCTCTTCAACTGAGGGAGAGTCAGTTGGAAAAATCGGACCAGAGCTTACGAGAACACATCCTGTATGTTTTGCGAGGCGGTGGCGCTCACCTCGATTTCGAATCGGCGTTTGCTGAAGTACCGGTGGAGGGTCGCGGCGTTGTTCCGGACGGGCTGCCATATAGTTTGTGGCAACTATTGGAACACCTCCGGATTTGTCAGTGGGATATTTTGGAGTTTTCGCGGAATCCCGAACACGTCTCGCCCGACTTTCCGGATGGGTATTGGCCAAGTAGTGCCGCGCCACCGACGAAAGATGCGTGGGAAAAAAGCCTCACGGCGTTTCGGCGGGACATGCGTGAAATGCAAGAGTTAGTCGCGAATTCCGAGACGGATTTGCATGCGAAGATTCCACACGGCAATGGTCAGACCATTTTGCGCGAGGCGTTGCTCGTTGCCGATCACAATGCGTATCATCTCGGGCAAGTGGTGATCGTGCGGAGGTTGTTGGGGAGTTGGAAAGAAGGCTAAGAAACCGAAAGAACACAATCGAGCCAAGCGCAAGAAAAAAACCACCTGCCGGGGGAAGCAGGTGGTTTTCGGGGTTCGGGGTAGGCTAAGGGGTATGTAGGTTGGCGGGCGCAACCCTTGGGTCAAGAGTTCAATTGGCGACACGGCAGAGAAGCTCGAAAGATTCTCGCCTGCCGGTGCGAGCTGTCGGGGGAAACAGCTCGCACCACCTTGGGGAGAAGGGCCAAATTTCACTCCTGTGGGGCAGCGTGTTGTTTTGTCGCAAAATAAGAATGCACGGGGTGTGCCAAAACATTCGATTCCCGGAGTTATTGCCATTACCCGTTTGGTGACGCGGAGATAGAAGAAGCGCGGAAATCCGAAGTTTGCAAAGCTGCGATTTGCGATTGTAGAAAAGTATGTGCCGGGTGTGTAATTTCTACCCGAACTGGTTCATCGTTTACACAGCGTCCAAGCTCTCCGGTGCTTTCTTGTGCCAGTCCGTTGCAGTTTGGTAGGCGTGGGCAATTTGCAACATCTTCCCTTCGCCGAATGCCGGTCCCATGAGTTGCAGACCGATGGGCAAGCCGGAGGCGGCAAATCCGCACGGAATGCTCATCGCGGGGATTCCTGCAAGATTGCTCGAAATAGTGTAGACGTCCGACAGGTACATCGCCAACGGATCGTCCGAGCGTTCACCGAACTTAAATGCGGGCGTCGGCGACGTCGGGCTCAGTATCACATCACATTCGCCAAAAGCCTTCGTGAAATCGTCCGAGATGAGCCGGCGGACCTTCATTGCTTTGTGGTAGTAGGCGTCCTTGTGGCCTGATGAGAGAACGAACGTCCCAAGCATGATTCGCCGCTTGACTTCCTCGCCGAAACCCTCGCTGCGAGACTTCGTGTACATGTCGATGAGGTCGTCGAACTTCTCGGCTCGGTAGCCGTAGTGGACACCGTCATACCGGGCCAGATTGCTGGAAGCCTCCGCGGTGGCGACGACGTAATAGGCCGCGACGCCGTACTTGGCGTGTTGGAGAGAGACTTCCTTCACCGTCGCACCAAGTCCCTCGTATACCTTCACCGCTTCTTTGATGGCCTTTTCGACTTCTTCGTTGAGACCGTCGCCGAAGTATTCTTTCGGAAGGCCGATGGTAATTTGCTCTGGTTTTATCGCCACCGTGGAAGAGTACGGAACTCTGGGCGTCTTGGCGCTTGTGCTATCTCGGTCGTCGTGGCCCGCGATGACTTCGAGGAGTAACGCGGCGTCTTCGACTATTGTTGCGAACGGGCCGATCTGCTCCAAGGAACTGCCGAACGCGATGAGACCGAAGCGAGAGACAAGACCGTAAGTCGGCTTCACTCCGACGATGCCGCACAATGCTGCCGGTTGGCGAATCGAACCGCCAGTGTCCGAGCCGAGCGCAAGGGGAGTCTCGCGTGCGGCAACGGCCACGGCTGAACCCCCGCTCGAGCCACCCGGGATGTGGTCCAAGTTCCACGGGTTGCGCGTCTCCTGGAATCGGCTATTTTCGTTGGACGAACCCATTCCGAATTCGTCCATGTTGGTCTTGCCAATCAGAACGGCGTTCGCTTCTTTGAGGCGTTCGATGACGTGGGCATCGTAGGGCGGAATGAAATTTCCGAGGACCTTGCTCGCGGCGGTGGATTTTTGTCCGGCAATCAAAATGTTGTCCTTGATCGCAACAGGAATGCCTGCGAGTTTTCCGACGTCTTCGCCGTTGGCTCGGGCAACATCCACGGCCTTGGCTTGTGCGATCGCGCCCTCTTCGTCGACGAAGAGAAACGCACCCAACGTTTCGTCTCGGTCGCGGATTTGTTGGAGATATTGCGAAACGATCTCCTCCGCGGAAAACTCCCGCTGTTCCAATCCTTTCCGAAGTTCCGTTGCCGTTCGATGGATTTGCACGGTCTGTTCCTTGTGTTTGGGCTGCGGGACATGAGGTTAGGCATCGATCACGGCGGGCACCGAGAAATGTTTTCGGGCTTGCTTGGGGGCGTTCGCCAGAGCCTCTTCGACCGGGAGGGATTTTGCCGGTTCGTCGTCTCGGAAGACGTTTGTGAGGGCCAAGGGATGGTCGAGGGGTTCGACGTTGGTTGTGTCGACTTCCTGAAGTTGATCCACGTAGTTCACGATCTTGGTGAGTTGCTCTGTCATCCGGACTCGGTCTTCCTCGGATAGTTCGAGACGGGAGAGTTTGGCGACCCATAAGACTTCTTCGGGGCTGATCGACATTGGGAACTCCGGAAGACAAAAAAAGACAAAAGTACCAAAGCGGCAGCACGATGCCGCAATCCAAAACACACCAACCCGAAGCGCGAGCGAGGAAAAAACAAATACCAAAGCAAGACAAAGGCAAGCGCCCGTTCGCGGAGGGAAAGGCGACACTTACAAAACAAAACAAAAACCTGTCGAACTCTTGGTTGAATGTATGACTTCAGCTGCAAGATCGGCAACCGGGCGGGGCGCTCGGTTGAGAATGGAGCAAAGGCGGTTACCAAGGCTGCGGAATCGCTCAGATTTGCCTATTTTGGCGTCCATTTAGAATATTTGCGGATAATTCACTCAAGATGTCGGAAAACTCGCAGCTGGCTTGCCCGGCTCTGTTGCAAGAATGGGGTGAGTGCTTGTAGTTTCAATGAGGGAAATTATATCCAGATTAAGGATGTTCTCCAAATGGACAGGAACCGGATGAGCGGACCAGCGCAATTCTGAGTCCGGGATACGTTCGAAGGACATCGAGCCAATCTGGTTCCTCTTCGCCACATCGTGTAGGAAACCCACGACCAATGACCACGGAGCAAGGAAAGACCGAGGGCGGGCATGTGTCCGTATTGCCTCGAGAAGTGATGGACCTTCTCGCGCCGCAACCCGGAGAGACCTGGGTCGATGCGACGACCGGGCTTGGTGGACATTCGGCCTTGATTCTTGAAGCAGTTGGCCCGGATGGGCATTTGATTTGTTTGGATCAAGATCCGGAAATGTTAGGACGGGCCAAGGAGCGACTTGGCAGCGAACGGGTTGTCTATTACCAAACGTGCTTCGATCAGCTTCGGCCAGTCTTGGAGAAATGTCGGATCGAAACGGTTGACGGGGTCTTGGCGGATCTCGGTGTTTGCTCGCTTCAGTTAGATTCGGCAGACCGGGGAATGAGTTTTCTCAGGGAAGGTCCTCTAGACATGCGGTTCGATCCAAATGTTGGAGAACCCGCGAGCCGATTATTAGAAAAGCTCAGTGAGCGAGAGTTGGCCGATTTGTTCTGGGAGTTCGGAGAGGAGCGATTTCGAGGCCGGATTGCTAGAAGGATTGTCGAAACGCGCGAGGAACAACCGATTACGACGACAACGCAACTGGCCGAACTCATCCGTCGGACTGTGCCCAAGGGAAACAAGAAGTCTGGAGGAATTGATCCGGCGACCCGAGTTTTCCAAGCCCTCCGGATTGCCGTAAACGATGAGCTTGGCTCGTTAGAGCGCTTGCTCAAGATTCTTCCATCGTGTATACGTCCTGGCGGGAAGGCCGGAATCATCAGCTTCCACTCGCTCGAAGATCGGCTCGTGAAGTGGGCCTTTCGCGAGAAGGACCTCTGGGAGCCGATCACACGGAAGCCGGTCCAACCCAGCGAGGAAGAAACGAAAGTGAACTCGCGAGCCCGCAGCGCCAAGCTGCGTGTCGCAGTCCGGAAATGACGATTGGTTGTCATTCCGGACACCGTGTTGTGAACGCACCGCGTGACCCAACCGGAACTCAGAGGAGGCCAATCATGACCCGCGAAACAAAGCTGGGGCTGGTCGTTTCCAGTTCCTTTCTCATTTTGCTCGGCGGGCTCATTGCACGAAAGGTAGTGCAGGAAGAGCCTGCGATGGCCGCAGCACCTCCCGACGAAAAGGTCGTTCAGGTGGCGGAGACGCCGGCACGCAAGGCCAATGCGCCTGTGATCACAACTTCGTATCACCCCGAGAAAAAGAAGCCCAGAAAAAATTTAGACTCAGCGAGGTTGGGCAAGAAGCACAACTCTGGGGCGCTGGAAGATAACGATCCGCACACGGCTCCTGTCTCTGATCCCCTCAAGCTCCATAAACCGGACCAACTAAACCCCATTCGAACTGTTTCGGCCAAGCCAAAGGACACCGGCAACTCCTTCAGCGCCACAAGTCCAATCGGGTTGGACGAGAGGACGAAGCGAAGACTCGATGGCAGGAAGAAACAATTCGCTCGCGCGAACCAGGATCCGCCTCCCACGAAGGACACAGCGCCGCTGCCTCCATCGCCGCCAGAACCAGAGAAAACGAACGAAGGTACGGTTGAGATCCCTCCCCCACCAGGTCCCAACCCAACCGAGCCCAAAAAAGAAGATACCCAAACTCCGATTCCCGGTCCGCCCCCTCCCGCCATTCCTGGTTCTACTCCGGGAACGGAGGGCAATCCACCTTCAGGAAGCATTGATGCAGGGCTTCCCCCGATTCCGCCGGAAAGTCTGGATCAGTCTGGCGCAACGAAAGACTCAAAGAAGAGCAAGCCAAAAAACGAGCTACCGATTCCCCCTGCTTTTCTTGGGATGAGCCCACCACCGGAGGACCCAAATGGTCCCGCCAAAGATTTGAAGAGAGGGACTCTTTCCGACAATGGGTCCAAGTGGAACGGGAAAATAGGAAAATCCGGTCCGCCAACGTGGGCCGTGGACAAAGGAGAGGGAAATAACCTCAATGGGAAAAATGTGGGACTTCCCGGGCCAGTCGCACCGCCAATTCCCCCCACAGTTCCGGCAAAGAACAACCATGGTACTGCTGTCCCCATCCCTCCAGCGATTCCAGAACCGGCACTTGGAAGCAAGAAACCAGCGCAAAACGTTGACGCTGGTGGTCCGCAAGATCCTGGCCTTCCTCCGTTTCCACCGGGGAGCGTTGGTGCAGACACTCAGGCACCCCCGGTTCCAACCATCCCAAAGCCGGGAAGACCAGTTGAACAGACTCCCCCCAAAGCGGGTGTGGAAACTTCGAAAACGGAAGACTCTCTGAAAAATCAGATCAGGAAAAAAAACGCTCGCATCTCAGGTGAGAGAAATCTTGGGGGTCTCCCGAGGACCGGACAAACGAAAAAACTTGGCGGAGTGCCACCTGTCGAACCACCGAATCTGGGAAAACTCCCACCAGAGAATGGCGGCAATCCTAAATCACCAAAGGTGTCCTTCCCACCACCGGTCTCTGACATGGGCGGTTCGCTTCCTGGTGAAAAGTCCAAGCCCAGTACTGCAGTCCTGCCAGAGAAAGGGCCACTCCCGAAGTATGGTCAAAAAACTGGAACGCCTGCTAAGGCTGGTTCACCAAAGCGACTTGCGCCTCGAAATGACCCGCCCAACTTCCGAATGCCAGAGGAGAGTCAGGCTCCGAAGATCCAGGAGATGAGGATTGCTCCTCCCCCAACCACAACGAAGCTGCCTTCGCAGAAAAGCGAAAATCCCCCCATCGCCCCCGTTGATAAGCCGCGACGACGGGTACGGCAGAGTGGAGGGATTCCTGCTCGGGTTGGCGAAGATCCGAAACCTCTCCCGCATGGTGTGAGAATTCCGACGAATTCCGGACAAGGCAAACTGCCTCCTTCGGCAGAGCGTAAACCGCAAGACCAGCAGATACGGAATACGGGCCACGTTTCAGAACCTCCGAGAACGGAAGAAAAACAATCAAGAACCTACGGCGGAGTCAAGATCGGAAAATCTGTGCCCGTGCAATTGGTGCCACAGGGAGGTCTGACCTGGGAACAAATTTCGCAAGCGAAGTATAACTCTCCGAAATACGCGGCCGCACTTCGGGAATACAACGCCAAGAGTAATCCGAAGGCCCGCCAGTGGACACGTGTTCCGGCAAATACCCCGGTCGAATTGCCAAATGCCAGCGAACTCACTCCTAAGAGTGTCCCGGTTGTCACGATTCGAGATCCCGAACCAACTCGGGGCTCGGCTCCGGCCAACACCGACCCACCTGGGACGTATCGTGTCCGAAAAAAAGGGATGTTCCTTTGGAAGATTGCCCAGGAAGCTCTGGGTGATGGACGTAGATGGTCAGAAATTTATCGCCTGAATCCACAGGTTCAACCGGAATTGCCGATCGAAGTCAATACAGTGTTGCAGATGCCGCTGTCGTCGTACAAGCGATAGTGTAAGGCCTTGTCGAATAGACCGGTGTCTATTTGGAACCGATGTGGAGAGATTGTCTTCCTGTCCTTCTCCAGGGGCATTCGAATAAATACCACAGGATTTTGAATATAGATTGATCGTGC
>CAYYUU010000196.1:0-9707 GCA_964474955.1 uncultured Alcaligenaceae bacterium
GCTCTCCGGTCGCCGATGAAAGGGAATCCTTCGCAAGTCGGAATGGAGATTCAACTCATCGACGATCTAAATTGGAAGGGACTGCGGAACTATCAACACACTGGTTCGATCTATGGTGTTGTACCTGCCGCGAAGATTTCGACTAAACCTGTTGGTCAGTGGAATAGTATGCACATCATTGCCAAGGGGCCAATGATCAAGGTCATTCATAACGGCGTAACTCTTGTAGATGCCGACATCAGTAAAGTGAAGCCCGTTGATAAAGGCAAACATCCGGGACTTAAACGCAAGAGCGGTCACGTAGGTTTCCAGAGTTATAACATCCGGATTGAGTTTCGTAAGGTGATGATCAAGAAGCTGTAGAATGGTTATGGATGACCTGCTTCGCAAATAGACGGAGAATAGTTGTGGTGGAAGATCGTTTTCGCGGATGCCTGCTTGGGCTCGGGTGTGGTGACGCAGTCGGAACGACCGCCGAGTTTTGTCGTCGGGGTTCGTTCACTCCGGTCAGGGATATGGTCGGTGGCGGCGTCTTTGAACTCAAGCCGGGGGAATGGACGGACGATACGTCGATGGCGTTGTGTTTGGCGGCGAGCCTCACCGAACTCGGAACGTTCGACGCTCGTGACCAGATGGAACGATTCTGGCGATGGGTTGACGATGGCTATATGAGCAGCAACGGGCGATGTTTCGACGTCGGCAACACCGTTTACGACGCGCTCGAAAAATATCGCGAGACCGGCGAGCCCTTCAGTGGTTCGACAGATCCATGGTCAGCGGGTAACGGGTGCATCATGCGACTCGCTCCGGTGCCGATGTTCTACTATCCGGATCGCGAGCTTGCCATCGACATGTCGGGCCGAAGTTCCAGAACGACTCACGGTGCCGACGAGTGTGTCGACGCTTGTTGTCTTTTCGGCGGGATGATCTACAAGGCCCTTTCGGGCGCGACCAAGGACGAGATTCTTTTCTCGCACGAAGTCGAAGACCTCTCTTGCGAACGAATTCTGGAGATCGCACGCGGCGAGTACATCAACAAATCCGAAGACCAAGTGGATGGCTCGGGTTATGTCGTCCGGAGTCTCGAAGCGGCGTTGTGGTGTTTCTATCACACGAACTCTTTCGAAGAAGCGATCCTCAAGGCAACGAATCTGGGCAACGACGCCGACACGACCGCCGCCGTTTGTGGTCAAGTCGCCGGAGCCCATTACGGCGAAAGCGGAATCCCGCAACGGTGGCTCGAGCGTGTTGCGATGGCCGATAAGATTCGAGATTTGGCGATCAAACTCTGGCAACATCGCGAGAATGTCGGTTTGACGCACGTTTCGGAATGAAAATGGTGTTATGCCCACCCTTATCCTTACCCCGAGATATACAGCAGATGCCCAAGCTCTCTGGCGAGCAGCCGGTGAACTTGGGTGGGACGTGGAACGGCTGACATCGTGGAGCGTGCCAGAAGAGTTATGTTCCGTGACCAACCCCGTTCTTTATCTCGAAGGGTTGATGGCTCCGCTGCTGGCCGAACAGTTTGGCCAACGTTTACTCGAACCGCCTGAAGACTGGCTCCCAAAACTCCCGGAAGAATATAGACGACGGAATATTTATCGCACGACGCTTGGCGAGGCACGATCACTCCGGCAAGCTCGCTTCGTGAAGCCGCCAAACGACAAGAGCTTCCCAGCACGAGTTTACACTGGCGAGGAGTTGCCCCTGGATTTCGAAGACGACATTTCGGTGTTGGTTTCGGACGTCGTCGAATGGGAAGTGGAATTTCGCTGTTTCATCTTGAACCGACACCTCCAGACGTTCTCGGTCTATCTCCGGGAAGGCGTCCTCCAAACACCATTCGATTTTCCTCACACACCCGAAGAAGAATCCGCTCTGGTCGAATTTACTTCGCGCATATTGGGTGACGAACGAGTTCCGTTGCCTCGCGCAACCGTTGTCGATGTTGGGGTGATTCGAAGCATCGGTTGGGCCGTCGTGGAGCAAAACGCAGCTTGGGGCTCGGGCATTTATGGATGTGATGCGAAACGAGTGTTGCAAGTCTTACGGTTCGCGTCCGAACCTGTTTGACTCGTCCTTCGCTCGCGCTCCAGGTTTCTATCGAAGATACCCGGATCCAGAGGAACGCCCGATCGTTTTCTTCCACAAGTTTGGAACTTGTCTTGCTCCCAAACAGTCCAATAATCTTGAGGCCAAAGCTCCGTCCTTCTCTTTTTCCTCGCATCACCGATCTGTTCGGTTACACTGGTGGTGAAATAGAGCGGAGGCGAATCCATTTCGTTCGCGAGTGCCATCCTGCCATCTCTTTGGCCGTGTTCCCGTAATTCTTTTTGGGAGATTCGAATCGATGAGTCACGTAGCACGTTGGATGATTGCAGCGGGCACTATCGTTTGTGTGTTCGCGCTGAGTACCGTTCATGGTGGCGGCTTCTTACTCAAGAAGTCCGAGATTCCCCAAGCCATCGCGATGCTCAAGAAGGGAACAGCCAAGCAGAAAGCTTACTATGCAAAACGACTCGGAGACCGTGGGGCCGTTCGCGCTTCGGACGTGAAAGAAGCCCTGGAACCGCTTCGAATGCTCGTTAAAAATGACAAAGATGCCAAAGTTCGCGCAGCTTCTGCGAAGGCTCTCGGCCAAATCGCTCTCGAACCGGAGAAGACGTCGAAGTTGTTGCTCACGACACTCAAGAACGACAAATCCGACGAAGTCAAAATCGCAACGATGGTGGCCCTCGGTTCTCTCGGACCGAAATTCGCACGCCCGGCGATCCCCGAAATTCGTAAGCTTGCTCGCGACAAGGATAAGGCCAAGCGACGTTTGCGAGGCACTGCCCGGATGGTCTTGAAGGAAATGAAGAAACAGTCGCAGTAGCTAGCGGATAAGGAGCCACGGTGGGTGTCGCAACACACAAACTCGCGAAAATAGTCTACGGGCTGCCACGCTGGGCGGAAGTCACGGTGGCAGCCGAGTTCGCAGTGGAAACTTCCGTCTCTGTTTCTCCACTAGCTTTCGAGTGGCTTCGTTCCGCATATGGGCCAAACACCGTCGTCGATGGACCTGGTTTTGACGCGGATCGAGAAGCTGTTCGTGCAGGGGTTAAATTTGCGTTGGCTCATATCGCCGTCCGCGAAGACGAGGCTAAGGCTGAAGTGGTCGTCGAAGAAATTAAATTTGTGTGCACAGACACCACACCTCCGGATATCACCTACGCCGCGTGTCGAGCCGTTTGGGAAGCACTCGGAGTCGAAGGGGCTGTGCTCCCAAGCTTGTGACAACAAACCTCTGTTCTCTTTCATTCCTTCCAACGCCCCGACTCAATTTTGAGTTGGGGCGTGTTATTTTGGAGGATCCAACGTGCCCGAGTTCCAAGTGCCAAAAGTCCAGATCGTGCCCCAGGCCGACGAAAGTGTCTCGTTCCAGGTCGATGGACATGAAAAGCTGGCGTGGAACTTTCCCAAAAGCTCGCCTCGCCCATTTATCTTTCCGGTCATTGGTCCTTCGGGACGTTCGCTCACTCGAATGGGACATCCGGCTGCGCCGAATCATGACCACCATCGGTCGTTGTGGATTGGCCACCAAAGTGTGAAGAACTTGAACTTTTGGGAAGAACGAGGCGGAGCCCAACAAATTCGCCAAGAGCAATGGATTCATTATCAAGATGGCGAAGACGAAGCCGGGATGGCTGTCCGGTTGGGTTGGTTCGACGGACACAACGCCAAGGTCCTCCAACAAGAGTTCATCCTCGTCTATCGACCATTGGCGGAAAACGAAGGGTGGTTTGAAATCCAGTCGACGTTCACGACGGGTTTGGCTCGGTTGCCTTTGGGACGAACGAACTTTGGGTTCCTTGGCCTTCGCGTGGCGGCGAGCATGAGTGCTCACTTCGGCGGCGGACGATTGACCGACAACCAACGCCGAACGGGAGAACGCGCGATCTTTTCTCAGCAAGCCCGCTGGGTCGATTACTCTGGACCAATCGTCCGAAATCGGGAAGAAGGCATCACGTGGTTCGACCATCCCGAAAATCCCAACTACCCAAGTTCCTGGCACGTTCGAGATGACGGGTGGATGTCCGCCGCGGCCAATCTGCGAGCCGCGAGTGTTCTCCAACGAGGTCAATCGCTCCGACTTCGATATGGGTTTTACGTTCATGCCGGAGCCGTCAACCACGACACGAACGAAACGAAACGGCGGATGTTCGAACGAGCCGGAGCCTGGGAACTCGCCCGCGCTCAAAGGCCGTGGCGATACCACCTCCAACGACGACGAAGGGCGAGGAAAGCCCCCGAGAGTTGAACGCCATAAAGAGTCTCACGCAAAGACGCCAAGGTGCGAAGGAAAGAACAAGCGAAAAGAAACAACCGCGGATTTCCACAAACAATACGGATGCGAGTTTTGCCCTTGGACGAGGAACGTGAGTGTTGTCGAAGCACGGCTCGCCATCACAATTTAGGGTGTCTTTCGGTCCCACAAGAAAAATACGATTTTATCTTTCCCAAAAATAGGCACGAACGCAAACCTATTCGTGCCTTCCTCACGCTGTTGGAAGCCCCCGAGACCCGTAAGGCCATCGAAGGGTTGGGGTTCTCATTTCCCGAACGTTAACAGACACAAACCAAGAGAAACTTGTTGGAATCGTTGCCCATCGGCGCTCTTCCGTCCGGCGGTTCGGGGTCGCAGTTTCTCGCCTGTGGGCAAGAAACTGCCGGGTTGATTGGACAACAGGCCAGTTGCGAACTACGTTTGCGTAGAGACTCTGGAGGTCGCCAAGGTCCGTCCCACACGACGGCACAGAACGAGGTAGTTCACTGAGCGATCAAGGCGCCAAGTAGCAGCACCGAGCCAAACGACGGGTTTCGAAATCCTTGGTCTTCCAACATCTCCGAAAATCACGGTTATTCGGAAGTCGTTTGCTCGCCGGAAATCTCATCAACAACCGGGCCGCCAGATGGCGGAGCAAAATTTCTCGACGCGACCCGGTTGCTTCGCAACATATATACATCTCCATGTTTTTGGACGAGAGGAAAGCTCTTGGACTCGCCGGAGCCATCTCGCGAAACTTTCCAAGAACATGGCAGAGCCGCCGAAGGAGATTGCCTTCGCAGCGACTCGAAACCAAAGTTTCCGAAAACCTTTGGCCTGTCGGTAGCCTCGATTTTTTTGATAGACGACTTCAGCACACCGGTTCGCGTTGGTCGATGCTTCAGACATCGAACAATCTCGCCCCAAACCGAAACATGTGTTCGGCACTTCGTGCCAACACATGTTGGGGAACGCTGCCGGTGAACATCAAGACCGAGCATTCGGACGAATTCCGAGGTCCCACCGGAAATATTGAAGGACGAGGCTCGACGGAAACCGCTCAGGGCAGGAAACTCGGACGACGTCTGTTGCGAACGCCAAACAGGAACATTCGTTTGCAGGAACTGTAGAACAAATGTTCGGGAACACGGATCACACACAAGAAAGTCGGGAACGTTGTGCCATCCCGCGTGGGAACGCGGAGAACACACCGACGTTCTAGAACACAGGGACCGCAAAGGTTGCTTGGCAATCGCGCAGTCCCGAAAAACTTGAGAGGCTGAACACCCATGAGTTGGGAGCGAACGCCCGGTGACGAAATCATCCCCGGTTACACCCTCATCGAACCGCTCGGCAGTGGTGGTTTTGGGGAGGTGTGGAAGTGCGAAGCTCCAGGTGGCCTGCACAAAGCCATCAAGTTTGTGTATGGAAGCATGGAGTCGCTCGACGTCGATGCCGTACGGGCACAACAAGAATTCCAGGCCATGGAGCGGATTCGCGAAGTTCGCCACCCGTTCGTTTGCTCGATCGAGCGATTCGAAACGGTCGGCGGCTTCCTCATTATCGTCATGGAGCTTTGCGACAAGACGCTCCACGACTTGTTCCAGGAACAAGTCTCGGCGGGTCGGATCGGGATTCCCCGCGACGACCTGTTGCGGTACTTGCGCGACGCCGCCGAAGCCTTGGACTACATGAGCGAGAAACACAAGCTCCAACACCTCGACGTGAAACCGCGAAACCTTTTCCTCGTGGGCGACCGCGTTAAAGTGGCCGACTTCGGTCTGGTGAAGGTTCTGGAAAACCGAAGTTCTTCCGGCCTGCTCGGTGGCGTGACGCCGCTGTATGCCCCTCCCGAAACGCTCAACAACAAAATCTCCGACAAGAGTGATCAATACAGCCTGGCGATCGTTTATCAGGAACTGTTGACGGGCCACCGGCCATTCACCGGAAAAAATGTCCGGGCGTTGGTCCAACAGCATCTCACGGCCGAGCCAGACTTGCGCGCCTTGCCGGAAGCCGAGCGACCAATCGTCGCACGAAGTTTGTCGAAGGATCCGGCGAACCGGTTCCCGACTTGCATGGCCTTCGTTCGAGCGTTGTTCAACGCGCGGGCACCGATCGCGGCCCGAGCCGCTCGCTCTTCGGCTGCCGTTGGTGCCGCCGTCCCGAAGGGAATCAACGACAGTCTCGAATTCGACCTGGACAACCCCGGCGTTGGGTGGGGAGATGAACTTGGTTCCGGCCCGTCCGAATTGCTGGGCGGCAGTCCACAAGCGGCAGCTGTGGCGACTCCTTCGCTCACGCAGAACGGGGAGCCGGAGAAGGGAAAACGCGGATCGGGCGAACTCGGCGCGAGCTTGATGGGCCTGACCATCCCACAACCGGAAACGGGGGCTCTGCGGCCAACGGTATTCCTCGGGATTGGGAATTTCGGACGGCGTGCCCTGCTGGAGCTTCGGTGTCGATTCGTCGATCGGTTTGGCGACCTCTCGAAAATCCCGCTGTTCCGATTCTTGTGCATCGACTCCGATCCCGACGCCCTCACGATGGCCGTCAAAGGAGCCCCGGAAGTCGCCTTGGCGGGACACGAAACGTATCACCTGCCGTTGAAACCCATCTCGAACTACCGCAAGAAGATCATCGAACAACTCGACGATTGGCTCCCGCGGGAGAAGCTCTATTCGATGCCCAGGTCGTTGACCCTCCAGGGTTGTCGTGCCCTGGGTCGGTTGGCTTTCGTCGATAATCATCAGCGTCTCGTGGCTCGGCTTCGCAAAGAGATCACCTGCGCGACACACCCCGACGCCATTTACCAAAGCGTCACGGAGACGGGTTTGGCCCTCCGGGACGAGACCCCGAGGGTGTACGTGTTGTGTTCGGGGACGGGCGGAAGTAGCGGGCTGCTGACCGACTTGGGGTATGCTCTCAAACGCCAACTCGACCAGATGCGGGCTCACGACGCTCCCGTCACACTGTTTTTGATGTGTGGAGCGCCGACGGACCCGGCATCGCCGCCGACCGAGTTGGCCAACGTCCACGCCACGCTCACCGAGATCAACCACTTCAGTGACCCGAGCGTTCCCTTCGCTGCTGAATATGGGCTCGAAGGCCAACGGATCGTCGAAGAAGGAAAGCCCTTCGAATCGGTGTACTTGTTGCCGATGAAGAACCGCACGCCCGCGGCCTACGACGACGTCATGTCCCAACTCGGCAATTATCTTTCGCACGAAGTCACGACGCCTCTGGGGTTACGGGTCGATTCCCTGCGGAGAAAGTCGAAAGCTGGGAACAGGAAACAAGCAACGAGCAACGGCCGACAGGCCCTGGTTCCCGGGGGTTCGGCTCTGGACTCTTATCTTTTTAACGTCCCCTTGCGAAGTTTCGGAACGTATTCGGTTTGGTTCCCGCGGGGGTTATTGTTGCGTTGCGCCGCACGGCTTGCCTGCCGAAAAATTGCCGGTGGGTGGCTCGAAGCCGACGAATCATTTTCGGCCCCCGTCGCTTTGCCCGGTGGCGTTCCACCGGAGGTCCAAGCCGTCTGCAACGAGTGGATCACCAACCCCAAGTTGTCGCTGGAGGCCTTGGCCCAACAAATCGAACAAAAAGCCGAAGCCACTGCCGGGACGGACCTGGGAGGGGCCGCCATGTTGGGTGGCTTGGGTCCACACATGCCGGAAACTTCCGGAATCGGGGAAGCCCTCACGGCCCTGCTCTCTGGGTTGGACGAACAAGCCAATTTGCGAGCCGCCTCGGAAGACCCGGCGAACTGGACACGCGGGGCCATTGGTCGAGTCCGCGATTGGGTCGGAGGGCCCGAAGAACCGACTGGCACAAGCCAGTGGTATAAAACGCGTGCACATCGAGCGCTCACGGCAGCCGCCGAGAAAGTCGCTCGAAAGATGACGGTGGGGTTTGCGGAAGTCTTGGGCAAAGCCATGGCAACGCCCGGCGCTCGGGTCGAAGCCGCCGAGGCGGCGGTCTGTTACCTGGAAGAGTTTTGCCACTCGCAAATCCTCGAAGCCGAGGCCCGCGTTGAGCAAGCCCGCAAGAAAAGTGTCCGGGCCTGGGAAGAGGTCGAGGCCGCGGCAGAGGATTGCCTCAACGGGGGTGGACTGTGGTGGTTATGGCCACGCTCGACGCGGAAGCTACTTGGGATGTTCGCCGGGAAGTTGGGCACCTACGCGCGCCAGCGCCTCGACGAAGAACTGATGCGTGCGGTCGAACATTTCTACGGCTCGATGATTGGGATTTTGGCCGACCAAAGACGCGACCTGGGATTCTGTCGAAGACGCCTGCGCCACGTTCAGGAAAACCTCGACCAAGTTCGGCAAGGCGATGACGAAGACATCACGGCAACCCGACAAGCGGCCGAGATGACCGTCACGAATTCCGGCGCCTTGTCTCCGGACGATTACTGGGAAGCCTTGCGAGCCTCCTCGTGCGAACGGGTCTTGCTGCCCGATGGCGAACAGGACCTGGAGCGAGCAGCGATCCGCCTGCTCCAACGATTGGACGCCCGTGCCTGGATTGAGTTAGACAAGGATTTATACGACCGTGTCGTCGCTCCGCAAGGTGGACTTTACACAGCCTGTATCAAGGGCGGCGACCTGACCCGGGCCTTGACGTTGCCGTTGATGGAAGAGTCCATCCGATTGCTCGAAGCTCACCTTCCGATCATGGACGTGTCGCAAATCTTGGCCGAGGAGTTTGGGATCCAAGTCGCGAATCGGGAAACGACAACCGGCAACCGACAACACGCCATAAGCGACAGCCTGCTCGACCAATCTTTTGCTTCCATCCCGCTGGACCAGACCGCCCCGCGTTCGATCCCTGCCGTGGCCGACCCCGAACTCGAATCCGCAGTCCGGACGTACGTCGAGCGCAGCGCACCACTCATTCCGTCTGCCGGTGGAGCCCAAGAACGGACCTACATGTTGGTCCCGGCCAGTGGTGCCGGACAAGGCTTGGCCTTGAAGCTCGAAGCCTGCTTGCCCGAATTCACCTACGTGAAAGTCCCCGGCCAGACGGACCTGATGTTCTGCTCGGATCTGGGACCTTTCACGCCCTCGGACTTGTCCAAGCTCTTCGGCCCGTGTGGCACCGCTTACGACAACAGCGCCCCATCCATCCCGTCCTCGCCTCATGCTCGATTTGACATCACCGACTGGACACCGCTCGATCCGTAACAGTGGGAACAGGGAACAGAAAGACAGAGTCTCACGCGAAGTCTTGGTCTTGGAGTGTCGCCTTTGTCTCCTTGGAAAGGACGCGAGTTCCGAACCCATGGCTGTGGGGAACTCCTAAAACACATACACAAAAAACACAAAAATCCGATGTTGGGTATTTTTGTGTTTTTTGTGTGCGCATTTTCTACCTTCCACTTCAAAAACGACCTTTC
>CAYYUU010000197.1:0-9691 GCA_964474955.1 uncultured Alcaligenaceae bacterium
GCAATTTGGATTCCATTCCCGACAGAAAAACAGTATGGTCCGCCGATGAGTCACCGAAAATATATTTCCAACATGAGATAGTAACTTCGCACGTTTCACGGGCTGTTGTTGAGCGACGTGACATCGACCATCTGGGTGAACTTGGAGGGTTTCGACCTATGCGTTCTGCGGCCTTTTACCACCGATTCTTTACGGACAACTACAACGCGCACGGAGTCTATCACCAGGTCGTCGAAAAGCACCTTCCGGAATCCGGCATCATTCTTGATCTTGGGTGTGGCGACAACGCCGATCTATCTGTATTTCGTTTGCCGAGTCGCCAAGTTTGGGGGACGGATTTTCAAGAGCACCCGGAACTCCACAACCGAGAGTATTTTCGACTGCTGCCAGAAGACGGACGAATTCCGTTCCCGGATAGCACATTTGATTTGGTGGGAGCCCGGTGGGTTTTGGAGCACGTCGAGCATCCCATTGCATTCTTCGAAGAAGTGAAGCGGGTTTTGCGTCCGGGTGGGATGTTTGTTGGGTTGACGATTAACCGTTGGCATTACGTGAGTGTGATTGCCCAATTACTCCATCTGTTTCCGCATTCGCTGACTCAATGGCTCATTCAAAAACTCTATGGACGAGCAGAACATGATACGTTTCCGACGCACTACCGGTCGAACTCGAAATCTCAACTCAAGAAAGTAGCCCAGGCCGTCGGGTTGGAATTGACCAGCCTGAACCGAATTGCGAACCCAGCCTATTTCTCGTTTTCTGACATTCTCGTGCGAATGGCGATTGTCACAGACTGGACTTTGGAAAAGCTCATCCCAGGCATGGGCCGCATCTACTTCGTTTCGGCCCTTCGTAAACCGGGTGTTGCTCAAGAGAATTTGGCCCCGTTGCGGAAGAGCGCTTGACCGACTTCGCCCCAAGGCGAATATCTAACTCCCCGAGTGATGATCGGTTGCCCAGGCCGACCCACCCGTTCGACGAACTGGATATCCCAACAAACGATCCCTTGGCAAAGCTTCGGCTTTCTTCTGGGGCCGAGAGGGTGTCGCCGGTTTTCGGGCAGGTTGGTGATTTCGAACTGGGCTTTGTCCTGGGACTTGTGCTTGTCCGGGCGCTGCGGTGTTGTTGCCAGGACAGTCTGGGACGCTCGTCCAGGTCACGGATTCGGGTGGCTCTGGTCGATAGGGAAACGTTCGAGACCGACGGGTTCTGGTTGCCGGATAGACGACCAAATCCGGAACGGACGTTTGACGTAGTGGCCCTCTCCCAAGGATGAACTGGTCAACAAGGGAATTGGAGGCCGAGATGGGCGGAGCTTCCCAAAGGAGTCGGCTCGTCTTCGTCTCATACGCAAACATGACGAGCTTCACTACGGAAGATTGATGTTTCGATTTGAACAACCCCGGACTGGATTCCGGAGAGAAGTCCGTGCCCTCCAGACCGATGTTAAAAGTCCGCTGGTCCGTCCCGTAAGCAGCCAAAGCAACGACCAGAACTAACTTGGCGTCCTTCTTGTCCTCCTTGAGGATCACTCCCTGGCGAAGCAAGTGACGCTGAAGCGTAGCGATGACTAATCCCTTGTCAGCCGCTTCGATGTGGCTCGTTTCGAGATAGACGTCATGTCCACTCAGCGCCCGCAGATCGACCTCACACAACACTTGGTCCCATGTGTTTGTCAAAAGTAATTGTTCGGTCCCCGAGCGCGGGGTGCCCGTGTGATCCATTGTCGAACATCCGCACAGGACAAACGCCAAAACGAGCATCCAACATCCACGGAAAGTGAGAAACTTCGAGAGGCTCTGTCTGGTTCCATGTGTCATCCCGCGATTCTCCCGATATCTCAGAGTGGGCACGTTGGGCCTCCGAGTTGGCCGGCGGAAACTTTCCGGACGGCCCGTACAAGATTGAGTATCGGTACGAAGTTGCGGATTGATCTACTGAAAACGATTGTGCCGAGGATTTCTGATAGGAATGAAGGGAAAGCTACATCTCCTTGAAGGATTCACACAGTTCCCAATTTCTCCATTCTTCAATCTTGAGTTTCCGGAACGCTCTTGGTTACTGTTTGATATTCTGACAAGAACGCTGTTCTCACAACACACTATGCCCATCATCAACAATGAGGCAAGCGATGACCACAACCCAAAACAAAGGTGAATGCGATTCCCAATTTGTTCTCGATCCGTTCGAACCGGCCTATCTTTCGCTGTCCGAGCAAGAGCTTGCTGAGCGAGTTGCCGCTGGCTTTCGCGAGTTGGAAGACTGCTGCGCTTGTCCGCGGAATTGCCACGTTAACCGAATGAACAACGAGACCAAGATCTGCAACACCGGTCGGTATGCGATTGTCAGCAACGCATTTCCGCATTTTGGTGAGGAGAATTGTCTTCGGGGATGGTCGGGGTCGGGGACCATCTTTTTCGGTCTTTGCAACTTGCGCTGCGTGTTTTGTCAAAACTGGGACATCAGCCAACGGTTGGCTGGCGAGGAATCGAATGCCGAGCGTATTGCCGATAGAATGCTCGCGTTACAGGAACTCGGTTGCCACAACATCAACTTTGTGACTCCCGAACACGTCGTCCCTCAAGTACTCGAAGCCATCGCCAACGCGATTCCACGCGGTCTACGATTGCCCATTGTCTACAACACGAGTGGATACGACTCCATCGAGTCTCTCCGACTGCTCGATGGAATCGTCGACATCTACATGCCCGACTTCAAATTCTGGAAGCGAGAAACGTCGAAACGACTGGCCAAGGCTCCGGATTATCCTGAGCGAGTTCGAGAGGCAATTCAAGAAATGCACCGCCAAGTCGGTCCGCTCAAGTTTGGTCCGGACGGGTTAGCACGACGTGGAATTCTTGTGCGACATCTTGTCATGCCGGGCCAACTCGAAGAAGCCACAGCCATCTTTCGCTGGCTCGCCGAAGAGATTGCCACAGATACCTACGTCAACATCATGGGCCAGTATCGACCGGAATACGAAGTTGGTCAGGTCGCCAACAACGGCGACAAAAAGTATATCGAAATCAATCGATGCCCGGCTCTCGATGAATTGTGTCGGGCGCGTGAGGCTGCCCGGGTTGCGGGGCTGTGGCGATTCGATGAGAGGTGAAAGAACGAATAAAGCCTGAAGCCGTGTTTCGCGTTTCGCTGTGAGTCCCTCGCTCGCAGTATTTTTGGCTCCGGCCCACCCCTCGGCCCTTCTGAGCCAAAAGGGCTGCGGCGAACCTCCGCGGATCGGGCTGGTGTCAGAGATCCCTACTTCACCAACCGGGGCGGCTTCCCGGGTTGGATCATTCTCTCAAGATAACCGAAGCGACCGTGATTATCGTTTCCTATCACGATCATCCGGTATACGGCCGGGGTCTGAGGAATCTCGAATTTCAATTCCGTCTTGCCGTCTTTGTTGAGTTGGACGGCAGGCGCCCACAGCAACGTGTCGGGGAGTTCTTCATTGGTTTGGGCAGCCGTCCAGGCAAAACGGCGAGTGACGTACCGTCCGAAATAGACCCGTCCAGATGGTGTTTTTGGGCCGGTCTTGGCGGGCAAAGATTTGCCTTTGCCGCCGGTCCCGTCTTTGCCTCCACCTTTCGCAGTTTCTTTCTTGTGCGGCTTCTTGGCTTGGGAGGGTGTGGAGTTCTTGGTTGCTCCTCGCTTGTTTCTCTTCGTCGCGAGCCTCGCCATTTCGGTGTCGCTTTCTTGTCGTCGTTGGGCTCGGACAAACCAATCCTTCACCACCGAGTTTCGGAGTGTTGCCTTCTCGAACATCTGGCCGTTGGAGCGCCCGGCAGACTGAACGACAAACACGGGCGAGGTCGTCTGCGACGCTTTTTGTTCTTTGGCCGTCACAGAGTTTTCCTCTCCCGCAGTTCTTTCCCGTCGCAGCCTTGGGCGTTGCGCCACGAGGCGTGTGGTCGGCACGAGTGGAAGCGGTTGGGGAAGCTCGATTTCGGGAGCAGGCGGCTGGCGAAATTGATTCTCAAGACCCAATGCCCCGCGCTCGACCCTCATGGAACCATCTTGCGGGGAGGCATTGGAACGGGGATTCCGGATTGCAGAGGTCGAACCGTAGAGAACCAGAGCGACGAACAGGAGACCACAAGCCAGAGCGAGATGTCTCGTCGCTGCGGCATGATTTTGGGCAAGGCGATAGAACCCAAGCAGCATCGACGACAAGCTGATGATAAGCAACATCGCCAACGTCGCCAAAATCGAGACCGAAACGAAAGTTTGCGGACGAGTGCGGTACTTCGCCAACGCGGTCTTGGCCGACTGCATTTGTTCGATGGCTTCGTGTCGGCGCGGCAGCAACTCTTGATGCTTCGTCTTGCGAGCTAACTCGATGGCCTCGCGTTTTTCACGGAGCGATTTCTCCAACTTGCCTTTCGTTTGCAATCTGTTGTCCGCATAGAGCACGTTTGGTTCACTGGCTCGTTGAGGCTCGGCCTCTCGGGCATTCTTTTCCGTTGCCTTGTTGTCGGGTTTCTTCGTCCTGTCTGTAGGTTCGGCGACAGGCACGAACTCCCGCCAGCCGTGTACGGCCAACAACTCATTCAATCGCTTTCGATTCGCGGGCGAGTCCGAGGCGACCAGCTGCGAGTCGTCCAGATCCGACGGCTCCTGGAGATCCTTGAGCAAGTAGACGTAGGACGGCAAGTCGGGGGTGTTTCGTGATTCCGACGTAAGCGAGGTGTCTTCCTTGGTAATCCCCACGAGAGCATTGGCCGCCCAGCGATTGTCTTTTTCGTTCCGACAATCGAGCCGAAGAGCCATCTGGTCGGCCCTTTTCTTTTTCCGCTGTGTTTTCGTTGTCCGATCCAGACTCGCCGTCGCGGATAGCTTCAACCGTCCTTTTGGGAAACGGAAGACCAACCGTTCGGCCACCGGGACCAGCTCGGTGCGAGTGACTTTGTACGCGGTGATTCGGACAACCCCACGGGTCCCTTTGATGGGAGCCAGCTCGACGGCGGTTCCTTTCCGGGTCGCAGTGCAAAGCGATTGACTCACGCCGTGGCCGCGACACGTCGCGAGGACGAGTATGTCTTCCTTAGGCGTGGAAGTGAACAGTTTCAGGCGGACGGGAACGTTCTGCGAGTCGACGGGATTGGCCACCGTCATGGCGACGCCGTCGCGCGCCTGCGGCACGTCCCCATCGGCGAGAGTCTTAGGTTTCTTTCCTCGGATCGTTGCCGCGACGACCTTGAGCTTGTACTTGCCCTTCGGCCCGGGAGTGAAGCGGAACCGACCAATTCGGGAAAACACGTCTTGCGTCGGCGGTAAGGGTGGCAATTGAAAGCTCTTGATGACGCGTCCGGTGTGGTCGACCAACTTCGCCGACAAGGGCTTTCGGCGATAGTCCTCGGCAGTCGTGACGCGGGCGTAGACGGTGTTGGGAACTCCTTGGACGAGGTGGCCTCCTTCGGGAAAGAACTCGACGTCCCATCCGCCCGAGACAAGGGGGACCGGTTGGCAAACGACCGGATTCTTGATCCCGTCCTCCAGTTTCACTTTGACTTCCATCTGGTCGGCGACCACACCCGGAGGGACCGGCAGCGTGAAGTTCGCCGGTGCGTCGGGGGTCACGGAAGACTGCATTGGAGGCAAGGCAAGTTGTTGGCTGTATGCAGTGTCCCCACCGAAAGCAGGGCCACCCGGCACACCCGGTAGACCGTTCTTGGGCAACGGCCACTTGTTCGCACCGCCGTTTTGTTTCAAATCTTTCATGCCCGGCAAGGGCAGACCGGGTGGAGCGACGGGTCGATTCGGTCCAGTCACAGGGGTGGGGACCCCACCCACTCCGCCAACATTGCGCCGACCAGCACCAGTCCCACCAGCAGTCGTTCTACGCACTGACGGATTCGTCAACACGAGTTGCGCCGTTACCGTCTGGGGAGGGGCCGTGGGATTCCAAGATCTTGTCTGTCCCCTTCCGCTTCCACCGTCAAGAATCTTCCCTTTTTTTGTACTCTTTCCGCCTTTGCCGCCTGCTTTGCCATCGGAGGTTTGGGAACGGTCGAGATCCTCTACGCATACTTGGACCTCGATTTTATCCCCTACTCCGAATCGAGGACGGCGAAACGCGACCAACAATCTTTGCCCGCGGCGAAGGACAAACTGTTGCCGTAGCGGTGGCAAGAAATCTGCGACATTTCCTTCATCATCGATCGGCTCGACGAGGAGCGAATAGGCTCCGGCAGCGAACTCCTCGGTGAGCGCGAATTCTCCACCCCCGATTCCGTCCTTCGTGGATTTGCTCAGGAGGCTTTTGACGACACTCCCGCTCGAATTCACGATCGAGTAGCGGAACTGGAGTTCCTTGTTTGGGGGCGTCAGGCGAAACCGGTCCAACGTCAGCGTTCGAAAGAAGAGGATGTCGTTGGTACGATAGACCGATTTATTCAGCGTCAAGTGGGATATAAATTGCGGCTGTTTCGCGACCAACGTTTCGCGAAGGGAAGACCGCCCACGACCGCCCACGACCCGCGCCTCGACAAGAAGTTTCAACTCCTCTTTGGCTGGCACGCCCAGGCGTGGTGGGATCTCAAGAGCACAAGTGCCGTCCGGGCTCAGTTGCGATTTCTGCGTGTGTAGCGTTGTGCCGTCGGCCTTGGCAACGGTGTAGTTGACGCGGATGGGGACGCGTTTGGCGTCTAGATCTTGAGCCTCCAAGCGGACAACGTTGGTCGTGGATGGGCGATAGTCCTGCGAACCATAAAGACGCAGAAACAGTCCTTCTTGTTTGGCCTGAGTTGGCAACTTGGCAAGTTGCTTCTCGTATTCTTCGGTGTTATCCTTCCACTCGCCGTCGATACGGGCGATGCTGAGTTCGAGTTTCCGGACGGCGCCCCGCTTGGCCTCCAACTCCGTCTTGTACGTCGAGTAACACCAACCCGTAAGGCTGACCAACAACAACGCTGCCGTCGCGAGGGTATACCATACGAAAGCAGAAGGACGAGGGAGGCTGCGATTCGGCTGCGATTCGGCTGCGGTGGTCTGTGGTGAGGCCGTTGTAATGTGTTCGGAAATTGCGGCAGCTCCGGCTCCCAGGTCGGCCGGAGCGGCCTCGAGTTCCTGCGTGTCCTCGGTGTCGCTTGTTCGGCTTTCGCTCTCTCGCGAAGCGGGAGTCGTCGCGAAATCGTCTGGGGCGGAGGAGTCCAGACTCGTCTCGGGGATCGAGAATTCCGGCACTCTCAGATAGACTTGGGCAGCCTTTCCGAACAGACGTTGGGTGTCGTCGGCGCTGGCGAGTTGGTATTGCCATTCCGCGCAGTCGGCGAGGTGTTCGCGCAACTGCAGTGCTTCGTCCTCGTCGAGAAGGTCGTACACAAAATCAAGGAGTAAATCAGAGCACTGATCGCACGTGAGCATTGGTCGTCACTTGTCTTTCAACAGTTGCTTGAGCTTCTTTACGGCCGCACGCATTTGGGTTTTGACCGTCCCCACGGGACAGTTCCGTAACTCGGCAATCTCGTCATACGTGAGGCTTCCGTTTTGACGCAACAAGAATACCGCTTTCTCCTCCTCGCGGAGTTCCTGGAGGGCCGTCCGGAGTTGTTCGAGTTCTTCTCGTTCCTCAAGGGAGTCGGTGGGATTGAGTTCGACGGCAGCATCCAAACTACCGTTTTCTGGCAAGGGTTTCCGTCGCCGCCGCCACGCGTTACGTTGCAGATCCTTGGCCGCATTGAGCCCGACCCGGAAAATCCAGGCCCGCAAGTTTTGGACGTCTTTGAGCTTCTCGCGAGTCCGCCAACATTTGATGAAGGCGTCTTGGGCGGCGTCCAGAGCGTCGTCATGATTGCCGAGCAGGAAAAATAGCGTGCTGACGAGTTCTGTACGGACTTGGTTGAAAGTCTGGACGAACCCGTCTTCGGAGGGTTTCGCTCCATCGGGGTTGTTTACCGGACTGCTGGACCCGTCGGGCGGCGGTCCGGGTGTTGGTACCCGGTCAGAGGGTTTGGTTGCCAGCTCGCTCATACCACCAATAATAAGACGACGCCAGGACCCAGTTCGGATTTCCTGACTGGAAAAAATCTGAGAAGACCAAACAGAAGGTCAGCAATCTGTGAGGACGCCCGACCTGCCTGAAGATAACATGCTTTATCATTACCTAGTGTTATTTTGCCAGGATGTCTGCCACAATCAATGTTGTTTTCCTTCGGGTGGTGTTCCTGTGGATTTTGGAGTGTGTGTATTTTCGCAGGCCCGAAACGCCGGTTTTGAGGTCGTACTGGACGAATGGCCAAGTTGCGTTTCTCGTCGTGTTGTCGTCTTTGATTGAGAGCCGAGCGGCGTAAACCTTGGGGAAACGAAGCCAACCCACTGTTTGGCATTACTCTCAGAGGTCACTCATGTCCGAAATCGAATGGTACACCGACGAGGTGTTTTCCCTTTCCAAATTTTTGACTCCGGAAGAATGCCAGAAGCTCATCGACATGGCAGAGGCACTCGGATTCGAAGAGGCAACGGTCCGTTTGCCCGACGGTGAATTCGTGTTCGAGGAATTTCGCAACAATACGCGGGTGTTCTTGGAAGAGCCCGATTTGGCTTCGGCCCTTTGGGAGCGCATCGAACCGGAGGTCCCGGAGGTCGAGGACCATCATCCCGTCGGGTTGAATCCATTGTTCCGAATCTACCGTTACGAGGCGGGACAGCACTTCGATTGGCACCAAGATGCGCCCGTCGAACTCGACGACGGGCAAATCAGTTGCTTGACCGTCTTGGGGTACTTGAGTGAGGGTTTCGAGGGAGGACAGACGTCGTTCAACGATTCCTACTCATCGGAACCGTTCGAAGATTTTTCGATCGAACCGGAATTGGGAATGGCCGTTTGTTTTGTGCACTCGGTCTTTCACAAGGGTGAGGCTGTTTTGGGCGGTCGGAAATATGTCTTGCGAACCGACGTGATGTATGCCCCTGCCGAAGACGTTCACGACCACGGGATTTTCCACCGGGACGAAGACGAAGACCCATTCTACAACGAGATTCGTGAGTGATTGGACTCAAAGGAGATGAAAAAGGGAACCTCGAAAGGTTCCCTCTCTTTTACATTGGAAGATCGTCGACGCAAAACCAAACAGCCCAAGCGAGTCTATCGGCTTGCGACGGCGTTTTTGCTGAAGGTAAAGCTCACGTTCGTTGTCGTCCCACCGCGGACAGTCACCGTCTGCTGTTGAGTAACAGCCTTACCGTCGCGAACGACTTCAGCTTGCATGGTGTAGTTGAAGGTTCGTCCCGTTGGGAGGGCCGGGGTGACAAAGCGACGACGAGCAGTTTGGCTCTGGGTCGCTGCACCATCGACGGTCAGCTTCGCATCGGCAGGCAAGTTGACGACGATCGTCGCAGGAGCAGTCGAGGCAACAGTCGAAACTTGGCCAGCTCCATTGTTCAGGGGTGTCGGGTTTGGCGGCGTGGTGCCATTCTTCTTGACCGGGGGCTGAGTCGGCATTTGGGCTGGACCAGTTACGACTCCACCAATGCCACCGGAATGATAACTTCCGACACACCCACCGGCGTACATGGGAGCCGCTCCATATCCAACTCCGGCACCATATCCAACTCCGGCACCATATCCAACTCCGGCACCATATCCAACTCCGTAGCCGAAACCAACGCCAGCACCAAAACCAACGCCAGCACCAAAACCACCCTAGAAACCACCAAAGCCACCACCGAAGCCGAAAACGACACCAAC
>CAYYUU010000198.1:0-9686 GCA_964474955.1 uncultured Alcaligenaceae bacterium
GGGTCGAAATCACGTGGAACGGCAATGTCGAGAATGACGACTCGACCGCCCGTTCGCTTGGCCAGGACTCGCTTGTAACGTTCCCTGGTCATGATGGGCTCCGTCGCTCCCGTCGTGCTCAAGACGATGTCGGCGCGAGCGAGCGCTTCATCAAGGTCTTCCCAAGGAATCGGGAGACCACCAAATTCTTCGGCCACTTCGATGGCCTTTTGAGCGCTTCGGTTCGTGACCAAAATGTGCTTGGGATTGAGTTCTTGTAGGTGCTTGAGCGTTAACTCGCCCATCTTCCCAGCGCCGATGACTAAAATGGTCTTGTCCTTGAAGTGGTCGAAGACTTGCTTCACGTAGTCGACCGCCGCACTCGAAACCGAAACATGACCATGAGCAATTCCCGTTTCGGTCCGCACTCGTTTGGAGACTTTCAAGGCCGCCTGGAAAGCTTGATGAAGATACGGACCAACGGCGTTAAGAGCTTGGGACAATTCATAGGCTTGTTTCACTTGCCCCGCGATCTGGCCTTCTCCAATGATCATGCTGTCGAGACTCGAAGTCACCGTGAACAAGTGGCGTACGGCCTCGACGTTTGTGTGTTGATACAGGTGCGGGAGGATGGCCTGCGGCGACAGGCCATGGATTTCGCCAAGGAACTCGGCGATCAAGTCGGAGTGCGGGGCGAAGTGAGAGTCCGTCCTCGCAAGATACATTTCCACCCGATTGCACGTACTGAGGATAACGCTCTCACATCCAAACCGGCACTCGAGTTCGTGCAGGGCCGCCGGCAGCTTGTCCCCTTCGAACGCCAACCGCTCTCGGACGTCGACAGGAGTGCTCCGATAATTACATCCAACAATTAGAAATATCATCACGTACCTCCGCCGATTACGAGTGGGTGGACGGAGGAAGTCAGACTCAACACCATCAATGCAAAAGCCACTATGGTCCACAGGGCGACCGACCGGCCCGACGCGTGTGCCATGTAGAGCAGGTAAAGCAGGCCCGCAAAGACGATCCATAGAACCACCAACGTGAGGAGCTTCCAGTTCCCGAGGCTCACAAATCCAGGGTAGCCTTGGGCCGCCAACCAGAGAGCAACGACTAAGCCCAAAGTTAACAGCGGAAACGACCACGTAATCGCGCGCCGGTTCATCATCTCCAGGCGTTCCAGACTGAGTAACTTCATTCCCTGTTGCGGAGGCACTTTCGCTTTCAACCTTGCGGCTTGAATTAAATACATGACGCTCGCGAAGAACGCAACCGAGATCCCCACGGCCGCACCAAGCAAAAACATGCCGTGGACGCGAGGCCAAACTTTCAAGTTTTCGGGAGCCTGCATCCAGGCCAGGAGCGAGCGTTGTTTCTCTTTCGGACCAGCAGAAACAACTACGCTAAGGGTTGTCAATCCTATCAAGATCGGGAGCACGAACAACCCCCAAGGGACCGACGATCGACGGACCGTCAGAGTGAGATAGAAAATCGAAAGAATCCACCCCAACACGACCGCCGAGGCCGACGGCGACGCAAGTAGCATCTGGGTATTGAGCAAATAGAGCGTGTGCGCCAGGAGTCCCGCCGCACCAAAACCCAAAGCCACCAACCGAAAGATGGGTCGAGGGCGAAAATAATACATCACCTCCAAACCGAGGGCTACAAGATAGCTTGCCCCAAAACAGAGGGCTGTTACATGGCGTATGTCTGGCATTCGAAATTGTGGGTTGCAGTATGATCCGGAGTGAGAAGGACGCAAGCCAACACTGGACAATTTGAGGAACGAGAAATCAAGGATTGTTCGGATTTAGGGTTGGAGTGTGCGAGATTGACGACGCAGCGAACCAAGACAAAACAAAAACAAAGGCGAAACTATCAAACCGACGTCGAGCCACCGCACTCTAACCCTCAACACAACAAAAACAAAGCGGCAATAAATTTCCAATTCTAAAACCTATCCTATGGTCATGGAGGAAAACCGATACCTCGGTCTTCAACATTCCTACTTTTTATTTTATCGACTCACGACCCCACCTGCCTACCTGGTCTTTCCGGGAATGGTCGAAAGGAATGACAACGACACCCGTCCAATCAAGAGTGTTTCCGCACGGAATCGGTGGCCGCCTGAGATTTCTTCGGCGATTTCTCTCTTTTGGCGGGTGGAACGTCCACCTTGGGGCACATCCTCACCAGAGGACAGATTTCGCAACGTGGCTTCTGGGCGTGGCAAACTCTCCGACCATGAAAAATGATCAAATGGTTGAACTCTCGCCAGCGTCGCTTGGGGATCATTTTCATCAAGTCCTGCTCGATCTTGTCGGGGTGCTTTTTGTCCGAGAGGCCAAGCCGACGAACGAGCCTCGCCAAATGCGTATCGACAGTGATGCCGGGAACTGCAAAGCCCTCGGTCAACACAACGTTGGCAATCTTCCGACCGACCCCCGGGAGTTGGACAAGCTCCTCCATCGTCCCCGGAACCTCCCCGCCGTGCTTGTCGGCAATGATCTGACAGGCGGCGATGATATGTTTTGCTTTGTTATGAAAGAAGCCGAGCGATTTGATGTAGCCCTCGAGTTCCGACACCTTGGCGTTGGCGTAATCTTCGGCGTTCGCGTATCTGGCGAACAGAGCCGGAGTGACCATGTTCACACGAGCGTCGGTACACTGAGCCGAGAGAATAGTTGCGACGAGAAGCTGGATGGGCGTTTCGAAGTTGAGAGCGCATTGGGCGTCTTGGTGCAGCGGTGCGAGCTTTTCCAATATCCGTCGAACTTTTCGTTTTCGGGAGGCGATTTCGGATGCCGTGAGAGTATCTTCCTTGCGGGCCATTTGTCTCTTCGTGATAGGAGGGCGTGAATAATTCCTGAATGTAGTCCACTTGGGGCTCGGAACGCGAAACGAATTGTTGTCTGGTTGGTGTTTGCCATGGGTGCACGTGAACCGCGTGTACCTTTGTGTGTTTTGTGTTAGTCGATTTTTTGAGTACACGCGAGCCGCGTGTACCTACGAGACGGACAATCATCAATTTCGAGTTGCCAGTCCCAAGAGGAACATGTGCACTCATTAAGTCGTGTAACCGGGCAAGCTCCACAACTTCAATGTCTGGTCCAAGCTCGCCGTCACGACCAATGGAGCCGACGGAAACATAGCCGCTGCCGTAATTCCAGACGCATGCGCTTCGACTGCATCTAGGTCCGCCCCACTCTCTATATCCCACTGCCGGAGAATACGGCCTTGACTCGCGGAAAGGATGTGTCGACCATCCGGCAGGAAAAGGACGGAGGTCACCACCTGACGATGTCCTTGGAGTTTACGAATTTCTCTTCCGCCTACGACATCCCACACCCGAATAGTCGTATCGAAGTGAGCCGAAAGACCGTACTGATCATCGTTGGAGAGGGCCATACTCAAAACTTGCCCCGTTGGGATTTTGAGTTGGGCCGATTCCCTTCCTGTGCCCACTTCCCAACATCGCAATTTCGATTCTTTCCCACCCGAGAACATCCTAGCTCCGTCTTGAGAAATGGCCATTGCGAGAACGGCCCCACGGTGTCGAGCGAATCGCAAAACCTCCTTGGCGTTCTTAACGTTCCAAACGCGAACAGTTCGATCTTCTCCACAACTGAGGATACGGGCCCCGTCAGTAGTCCAGAGGACTCCACGCACTGTATCGACGTGTCCACCTAACTTGTATAGCTCTTGGCCCGTCGCGACGTCCCAAACACGGAGACTCACACCACTGGCAGTGACAAGTTGCTTTCCGTCTGGGGAAAACGCAAGTGACCGGATATCTCGCCCAGGGCATTTCCACCTCAAGAGTTCTTTGCACGTACGCTCGTCCCACATTCGCACAGTTCCGTCTTTGCCCCCCGAAGCAATCCGTTTACCGTCGTGCGAAACGGCCACACACAACACCCCGGCAGTGTGGCCGGTACAGACCCCGAGTTGAATCAACGAAGTACGTGGCGCATGTTGAGTTGTTGGTCGGCCATTGAGGATTGACTGAATGTCTTGGGCGACGTCGGCTCCACTTTGATACCGCTCGTTCGGGCGCTTGGCCATGAGTTTGCGAACGACCGCACCGATTGGCTTCGGGGCCTCGGGTCGGAGTTGTTCCACTGCTTCGGGACTCTTCCAACGTTGATTATCAAGTTTTTGAATTAATGAGCCTCCCGGAAAAGGTACTCTCCCGGTCAGCAGATAGTAGAACGTACATCCAAGACTGTATAAATCTGCCCGGTGGTCTGCCATTCGCGGGTCTTCGAGTTGTTCCGGAGCAATGAAGTCCGCCGTTCCAATGACGGACCCCGGTTGGGTCAACGTCGTCAAAGATTCCACAGGTGATTCGGGCAAGTGGTGAAGTTTCGCGACGCCCATGTCCAGAACTTTAATCACATGGATCGAATGCGTCTGGTTGTGCATGGTCGAGGTTGTCTGAGTGGCCATCAAATTGGATGGTTTGATGTCGCGGTGAACTAATGCCTGTTCGTGCGCGTGTTGCAGCGCAAGTGCTGCTTGACGAACATACTCACAAGCCAGATGGACGGCGAGCGCACCATTCTCTTCTACCAGTGCATGAAGAGTCGCCCCCTCTACGTACTCCATGACAATGTAATGGGTGTTCCCTTCGTGATCCGAGTCGTACACTCGAACGATGTTGGGATGAGAAAGCCGCGACGCGGCCTGGGCCTCTCTTCGGAATCTCCGGACCGAGTCGGCATGTACGAGCCTATCCCTGCGGATCACTTTTATCGCGACGACTTCGTTCGTATTGAAATCTCTGGCTTGGTAGACGATCCCCATTCCGCCGCGGCCCAGTTCTTCCACGATCTCATATCCAGGGATGATAGGAACGTGATGCAGGGGACGTCCCGAGTGTTCGACGTTGATGGGTTTGAGCAACGTGGGTCCGAGAGAATCCAGGGGCGGTTCTTGCCGACTAATATTTCCCGACATTGCCGATGTGGATGACGTTGGAATTTCGGTGGCGGTCCCGCAGACGGGACAGAAATATGTGTCTTGTGGTGGAGGTATGGTGAATGGTAGTTGCCAGTGATGGCCCTTGGGACACACGAATGTTATCGTCATCCTTCCCTCCCAAGGAACCAAGATTTCCCCGACCTGACCGATTTTCTGAGTTTGTGCAGTCTTTATGTCATCCTAACCATCCATTCCCCGACTGCCAAGGGAATGTTGGGGCGCTGTGCCCCTGGATTTTCCAATTGGGACTCGCAGGACAGGTTACAAACCTGTCCCTTCTTTCGTTTGGGCAGGTTTTGAACCTGGGCTACGTCGATAGCGCCCTGAGACCATGATAAGATTCCGAGACGATCCATGTCCCAAGAGCCCAGAAGCTGCAGTTGCCAATAAGGAGTGTGAGCGGAGATGGATGGCGTCAGGAAGTGGCCGAGGCGAAAGAGGTTCTTCCATGAACGTAACGAGTGGCAGACTAATGGTGGGTTAGTTGGATGGACTCATTTTCCAAATCACCAGGTTTCGAGCTTGTTTCAACGATTGAACGATAGGATCCATGTCTTCCCGTCCCATGGATCGAACGATGTGAAGGCACTCGTCAATTTGTTCTTCAAGCTTTTCTAACCCGCGAGGCGAACCACCAGTCGTAGCACGTGGTTTTCCTGGTCCCCGTCCCCGTCCCCGACCACTCGTTGTCGTGCCACCGCCTTCTCGTAACTTTTTCTTCTCTTGGCTCTTCGTGTTGGCCAATGCGTCTTTGACTTTTTTCGGAATGTCGTCATCCTCGCTGAGTCCGTGATCTTTCCGATACATATCGAACATTTCGTCATTATTTTTCTTTTCGAGTAGGTGAGGGTTTTCTCGGAATTTCACACGGAAATACGCGAATGGGCTTTGTCCTGTGGAAGAAGATGTTCTGGCCATGTATGGTTCTCCTGGATGTGGAAGTGTGGAATATTATGAACCCTATTGTAGACTCCACACCTGACTCTGCAAGAGTTCAACGTAGAAATTCCTGTTTTTTACGTTGACTCGTGATGTGTAATAAGGACCAGTCGAAATAAGAGTTCAAGCCATGAGATGAGATTGCGACTAGAAAAGGACGAGGGGCAGGAAGAAATGATTAAGTCCTCGTGATGAGTTGGTGGAAAAAGTGATGTCTTGGAGGGTGAAAATTTCACGTAGAACAGTCCCGCTAGTGCGGAGCGAACACGCGTGGGACAGGTTCGTAAGCTGTCCACGAACAAAAAGACAGGGTGGAAGCTTGGTCTACGAACAACAAAAAAGGACAGGTTTGTAACCTGTCCTATGGGCCTTAATAACATCATCCACACTCACCCATTAAGGTCCGATGCCCCCATGGATTCGGTCGAACGTCAAGTGTGATGGCTGATCCGTGAACCAAAATCGACGATACTCCGCCCGGAGCTGTCGATAGTTTTCGGACTGGAAGAGCATCTGTTCCATACGCTCGTTGGGGTCGGCGGACCAGATGTTCAGGAAACAGCCGGAGTTGCTGATGATCACAACCCCCAGCACCAATAAGAGTAATAATCTGCGCATGGTATCCCCCAAGGACGGGTCCTCCCAAGTCTCTCCGTTCGCATCGCTATTCGCTCATCCCGGCCCGATGCCCCCATGGATTCGGTCGTACGTCAAGTGCGATGGTTGATCCGTAAACCAGAACGCCCTATATTCCCGACGGAGTTGTCGATAGTCTTCAGACTGGAAGAGCATCTGTTCCATACGCTCGTTGGGGTCGGCGGACCAGATGTTCAGGAAACAGCCGGAGTTGCTGATGATCACAACCCCCAGCACCAATGAGAGTAATATTCTGCGCATGGTATTCCCCAAAGGACGGGGTCCTCGTCAATTGCATTATGGGCCGTCTATTGGGTTCATCCACACGGCAGAGCCGGAGTGTGTTCCTCGAGAGAACGATGAGTGACGATCGGTTACTGTATCGCACCTTCTCCGTTATGGGCCTGTCGAAGCTCCATAATCGACTTATCGTCCGATGCCCCCATGAATTTGGTCATAGGTCAACCCATCGGACGTAGCTGGGGTGAAGCCCCTTTTCTTGAGTTCGTAGTATTCTTTCGAACCGAAGATCACAACTTCTTGCTTTTTCTTTTGCTGGCCGGACAACTTCAACGCCGCACAACCAAACAGGCTCTATGTGACTCCGAGAACCAACAACAAGAAAGGAGCACTGCGCATGGAATTCTCCCATACGGGGCGCATCGATCTCCGACAACCGCAGAGTGAGTACCGACATCCTGCTTGCGTTGGTTACGATTTCGGCTTCGGTTGGGTTCCTGGGAAGTTTTCCTGTGCCGATATTCTGACTGAATAGTGTTGTGATTGTTGTATCGGTTTCACAAATCGAAAAACTTGAGAAAGGTTTACGGGATGTGACAGTGATTTTAGCTTTCGGAAAGTATTGCGGCCAAATCTCAGAATTCCCTGGATTTGACTCAAGATTTGGCAAAGAAAAAGGCCCAAGAACTGCAGAGTTCTCAAGCCCTTTTTGGATTCCGACTCATGGAGTCTTCGGCGATCGTCCTGCGATGGTTACTCCAGGTCGTTGCCGACCGAAGCCATGACGGCTTCTTCCTGTTCCTCTTCGTCCACGTCAGGATCGAACGTATTTTCGGGAGCGAGGTCGTTGGACATGATGCCGTCGGACATCATGTTGATTGGCTCGCTGATAGGGTCGGCGCTCAGGACCTGCAGGAAAATGTCGTCTTCGGTCGGGGTCGTTTCTTTGTTGACCTCAAAATCGCGGACTCGTTCTTCCAATTCTTTCCCGGGCTTGAACGTGACAACGTTTTTGGACTCCACCTCCACGCGATCCCCGGTCCTAGGATTGCGTGCCTTGCGTGCTTTTCGCTGTTTTACTTCGAAGACGCCAAAGTTCCGAAGCTCGATGCGGCCTTCTCGCGCGAGAGTGTCGACAATCGCGTCCAAGGTGCGCTGGACAATTTCTTTTGTCTTGAGCTGGGTCATCTGCATCTCTTCGGAGATCTGTTTGACAATCTCTTTTTTCGTCACTTGTGCTGTCTCCCTGCCGGTGGTCTGGTGCGGTGCCTCTGGATTGTTCAATGTAAAAAGGGGGTTCGGACATGTCAAGGTAAAAGGAATGGGTCAAAGACGTAAGTGTCACAACGACTTATGACATTCCTGACGTATTTCATAGGCTGAATAAAATGGCCCTCCAACTAAGACATTAGGCCAATGGCTTATCAGTCATCGAAGGTGTGATCTCCATCCAATATGTCGTTGCTACCTATCTTTCTTGACTTAACGAGACAATTCCAGGTACTTTCTTGACAGGTCGGTGTTATCCGAATTTATATATATTGGTTGTCGGAATCATGATGTTCCTGACAGTTTCCAGGAGAGAGCCATGACGACGGTGTTGGTCACGGGTGGTTGTGGGTTTATAGGAAGTAACTTTGTCCGCTATTTATTGGAGACAGATCCTCTGGTGAAGGTCATTAACTATGATGCCCTCACCTACGCTGGCAATTTAGAGAATCTTCAAGACGTCGCAAATCATCCCAATTACCAGTTCATTCACGGGGACATCACCGACCGAGAGAGAGTGGAGGCCGCCGTCGAAGGAGTCGATGGGATTATCCATTTTGCCGCCGAGAGTCATGTCGACCGGAGCATCCACGACAGTGGACCTTTCGTCCATACAAATGTCATTGGGACACAAATCTTGCTGGATGTCGCCAAAGCGTGCAATGTGCAAAAGTATGTACAAGTGTCAACAGACGAAGTCTACGGCAGCCTCGGCGATACGGGATACTTCACGGAAGAAACTCCGCTGGCTCCAAACAGCCCCTATTCGGCCAGCAAAGCCGCATCGGACTTACTCGTTCGCAGTTACGTTCACACCTTCGGTTTTCCCGCTTGCATTACTCGGTGCTCGAATAATTATGGGCCGTATCAATTCCCGGAAAAGTTGATTCCCCTATTTATCACCAATCTCATGCAAGATGACCCGGTGCCCGTCTATGGAGACGGCTTGAACGTCCGCGATTGGCTGCACGTCCGCGATCACTGCGCGGCAATTGATTTCGTTTGGCGAAAGGGTAAAGTGGGCGAAGTATATAACATTGGTGGGCGGTGTGAAAAAACGAATCTCGATCTGACTCACACCTTACTCGATTGTCTGGACAAGCCGAAATCATTGATTCGGTACGTCAAGGATAGGCCCGGACATGACCGACGATATGCGATTGATTGCCGCAAGATCGAAGAAGAGCTTGGCTGGCATCCCGCCGTGAAATTCGAAGACGGCCTGCGTGAAACCATCGAGTGGTATGCGGCCAATCAAGATTGGGTCAACAACATTCGGTCCGGCGAATATCGCACGTATTATGAAAAACAATACGGCCAAACTCTTGCTTGAGCATCTTCGTTGACACAATCGCAGACCACGAAAGAAAGGGCCGAGATGGCAACTCGGAATCCATGCGTATCCTAGTCACTGGCGTCACTGGTTTTGCAGGCGGCCACCTGGCCGAAGCATTACTCTCCCGACCCCATGACAAGATTCATGGGGTGAGTCGGGGAGGGCAATGGCCGGACACGCTTAGCCATCTCCAGTCGGACGTTGAGTTATGCCCGATTGATCTTTGTGATCGGTCCGCCACGGAGTCCTACCTTCGGCAAATTCAACCCGACCAAATATATCATTTGGCGGGTTATGCCAG
>CAYYUU010000199.1:0-9647 GCA_964474955.1 uncultured Alcaligenaceae bacterium
GCGACTCCTTTGGGTAACAGGGAAGAGTGGTGGAATGGTAGGGGTATGACAAAAAGTCGCACAACAAGTTCAGAATAAGACTGTGAATAGCTACGACGCGAGAGGTTTCTAAAAAACTTTCTTCTTCCGAAGGATAAACCATCTCCGCCACGCCACGTTCTTGGATATAATTTCTATTTCCACAGTCCTGTTCATTTTGAAACACACAACATCAGTTCGGACCCGCGACGATGGACCAGAATTTTCAAACCCTCGACCTCCAAGAGTGTCTGGAGCGCATGAAAATTGGCGATGCCGCGGCCCGGAACGAACTGATCGACGGAGTGTGTCAACGACTCGAACATTTGGCCCGCAAGATGCTGCGGAATTATCCCCGCATCAAGCGCTGGGCGGACACAGACGACGTCTTTCAGAATTCTGTCATTCGGCTGATGCGATCGCTCGAAGACGTCCAACCCGATACCATGAGTGCGTTCTTCGGACTCGCCGCGACGCAAATTCGCAGGGAGTTGATTGACCTCGCTCGCCATTACTACGGGCCACGCGGCCTCGGAACGAACCAACAGCAACTCCCGTCACATCTGACCGACGAAGGCGGTCCGGAAGAATTTGATCCTCCCGACGATACCGAGAACTCGAATGATCTGGAAAGGTGGGCGCAGTTCCACGAAGAAGTGGAGAACCTCTCACCAAAGCAGCGAGAGGTTTTCAGTCTCATTTACTACCACGGTTGGACGCAAAAGCAAGTGGCCGAACTGTTCGGCGTCGTCGAACGAACGGTTCGGACATGGTGGCACGATGCCCTGGAGAGTTTAAAAGAAAAACTCCAGGGCGAAATTCCGACATGAATGGCGGATAGAAGATTCCGTAGGACAGGTTTGTAACCTGTCCTACGGTCCCACTCGAAACCGACCACCTCTCACGTTCACAAACTCATCAATCCTTCAACACCATCAATTCGACCTTGCGGAATTCGACCGGGTGGCTTTCCGATTGCAAAGAAATCGTGCCGCCACTGATCAACTTGTTCTTTCCCTTCATGAGTCTCTTGGCGTCTCCATCATTCGGGTCGTACTGCGGGCTGGTGTAACGGAGCACTTCCTTCCCGTTGACCTTATGCGTAATGAGTTTGCTGCCATGAACCTCGACCTCGACCGTCACCCATTCGGTGCCCCGATAGGTCTTCGAAGACGAGTTCGTGCAATGGTTTTTGTGGAGCTTGCCCTTGTACACAACATGAGTTCCGGGGGTACACAGATTGGCCGTGGGGCGTTCACCCTTTTTCGCTCCACCGAGGAGTTGGACTTCGATCGAAACGGGAAACTTTTGGTTGATCGTCATGCTGTCGGGCGTCTGGCCGTGGATCATGATCCCGCTGTTCTTGAAGGCCCAACTTGGTCCGCCCTTCACCTGTTCGCCCAGGAATCGATATTCGACGCGAATGATGTAGTTCGAATAAGGTGTCTTGTAGAAAAGGTGGCCGAACTTGTTGTCCCACTTCTCGTACCCGTCGTAGGAGACTTTCAAGATCTCTTTTTCGACGCGAAATGTGTTTTTGTAATTCTCGCCGGGCTTGTGGCCGCGGATCTTGGGGATCCATCCTTCCAAATTCTTTCCGTTGAACAGTTGAATCCATTCGCCTTTTTTCTTCGTGTCCTGAGCGATTGCAGTTCCGGTTGCGAACACGACGACCAAAGCACTCGCCAACGCCAAACGTACGATGTTCATTGATGTATCCCTCTTGATGAAAAGGCGGTCGCCCCACCATGGGGCTCGGTTACTCTGTTATTGGATACGAGCCCCGCAAGATGTGCCAGCAAGATGTGAAAGAATTCTGTGGGTGATGCTCAATACGTGTCATTTGCCAAGGAGGGCATCGACGACCCAGCACCCGCGGACGTGATGAGAATGGAATCGGCAATGCGACAAGACGACTTCGTCAACGCATCCGGCTTCTTCGAGAGCGTCGGCAAGAATGGGGAGATCGGCGAATCGGTCATTTCGATAAATGTGATCGGCGATTCGGGAAACTTGATTCGTGCATAATGGCTGAAGGGCCGCACGGTTCCGACCTCCGCTCGGTTCGCCTAGGAGTTCACGAAGGAGGTCGCGTTGGAAATGCTTCTGTGCTTTTTTCGCAAAACGTGGGTTGGTTCGAGCACTACGAGTATGGACCTCGGCAGTATAGATGGGAGTGAGCGAGAAGACAAATTGAGGAATCGGATGCATGGCCTGGGCAACCGCTTTGAGGGCACAGGACGCGATGAGGGATTGATCTAGCTCGTTGGCGGCGGCAAGGACTTGCTGCCGAGACTGCTCCAACTCTTGCGAGGAAGCGCAACCGTCGGCGAAAGCCGTCGCGATTTCTAGCGCCCCTTGGACGCGTTGATCCGAAACATACTCCTCGAGAGACTGACAGCAGCCTACGGCAAAGAGCCGGATGAGGCGGTCGTCGAGGACGCGAGTCCCCTGAGTTATTGATGGTGTCGTGGGCATCGATGTCTGCGCCATGGTAGCTCCATCCAGTGATTGGCGAATACCACATTGATTGAATCGTATTTCCGAAAAAGTGCAAGTCTCGCCTTGTTTGTTTCGCAGAGAAACGAACAACGGTGCTCTGCCTAATCGCCAAATCTTTCCCAAGCCGCTGAACTACCGGAAAACTAAACGCCGCGGGTAATTTGGCGTTCTACACCGAGTCCGAGTAGAGAACGAAACATTTGCGAGGCGGGGAAAGCGAAATAAATGAGTGTCTGATTTGTGGTTCTGGACCGAGGGACAAGTTTGTAACCTGTCCAAGAAAAAACACGGACAGGTTACAAAGCTGTCCTCCGATCCAATACTCGAATCTGGACAGACACATTTCGCGTTCCGAGCCTCGCACGCCTTGTCCATGCGGTTTCTGATTGAACTCAGTTTAACTACGAAGTTTGGCCGCTATCGACTTCGTCCTATCCAAGCGGCTACAATCAACCGTGTCGTGAGTCGTAGTAATTGTGTTCGAGGAAGGCGGGAGGGAACATGAGCACGACGGACATTACACAAATCTTGGAAGCGGTCGGTAGTGGCGATCCGCAGGCGGCAGAGCAGCTGTTGCCCGTCGTGTACGAGGACCTTCGACGGATGGCCGCGAAGAAACTCTCGCACCTTCCAGCAGGGCAAACGCTCCAGGCCACGGCGTTGGTTCACGAAGCCTATCTGCGAGTTGTCCGCTCCGAATCGGAACAACAATGGGATCACCGGGGGCACTTTTTTGTCGCTGCAGCGCAGGCCATGCGGCGTATTTTGGTCGATCACATCCGAAGCAAGAACCGACTCAAACGTGGTGGTGAATTTCAGCGGGTGGACTTGGCCGAAGCGGAGTTGGCGATTTCCATCCCGAACGACCAACTCCTTGACCTGGACGATGCGCTAACTGAATTCACCAAAAATAACCCCAAAGAATCGGAACTCGTTCACTTGCGGTATTTCGCGGGATTGTCGCTCGAAGAAGCTGCCTCCGTGATGGGGATTTCTCGGGCCACGGCGTCGCGGTATTGGGCATACGCACGAGCGAGGCTCTTCGCGGCGATGTCGAAAGGCGATGATCCAGACGATACGGCCAAATTGGATTCGTGAGAGAGCGCCACCCAGGCCGTGAAACGCGGCCTGGGTGATGGAAAATCGGACAGTTGTTTAGAGCGGATACCGTTTGGTTTGGTGACAGTCGGAGGTCATCCGCATGCGTTTTCTACAAGCCTGAAGCGTCAGCGAAGGATGGATTTTTACAAGCCTGAAGCGGCAGCGAAGGCCCAGAAAGATCCTTCGCTGCCGCTTCAGGCCTAATGAGTTTCGACAACCAAAACCGGGAATAGCATTTCTTTCGGCTAGAATTTTGGCCGTCTAGGACGGGCAGGGATTACCGATTTTGGCCGTCAAAACTCATTAGAAAATGTGATCAACCCAAGCGTGAACCGCTCTATTTCCCGTTCCGGGCGAAAGACGACACCCTCCAAACGGACACAATTCTGACTCTTCTGTATTCGACTGCCCGAGCGAAAGAGACTTTGCGTTAGCTGAACTGGTTGGCACAGGTCCCGGCAAGAAACACGCAGACTCGGAGGAAAATCCTGGGGCAACTCTGCCAACCCCGCTATGATATCATTAGTGGGATTTCACTTTGCTATGTGGTCGAGCCACAAGTCGAGTTGTCTTCCACCGAAAAGTCACAAACTACCGGATCAAAAAAGATGTCTCGTGAGGCACCGATGGGGAAGTTGTTCCGGGCTATCGGCGAGGGTAGGACAATGAAACATAGATGGATGCTTCACTTCGTGTTGGGCGTTGGCGTGGGGCTTCTGATTGTGCCCGCCGGATTGGCGCAGCGAGCGCGAGGATACACCCCCCAGAGCAGCACGCGGTCGGGTGGACTCGTGGGTGTTCGGGGTTTCGGAGCTGGGGCAGGCCGTTTTGGTCAATTCGGTCCTTACGTGACCCGTCGGGGTGGATTTGGAGGCCGGCGTTACTCCGCCTTCACCGGGCGCACGAGCTTTGCCCCGGTCGCATCATTCCGAGCTGTTGGGGCACCTGGATCAACGCTCATTTATAACCGCAGACTCGGATATTATGGGACGGGATTGTACGGTTATCCCCGATCCTTCCTTGGCGGATATCCAGTCTATGACTATCGAGCACCCGGGTACGGCTACTACGGTACGCCGTTGCTTGGTGCGGGATATCTTCCAGGTGGCATCGTCGCGAGCTATCCGTATCTCTCCGGGTATCGCGGTTCGTCGAACAGCGTGGTCGTAGCGCCGACGTACGCGAACACTTACAATATTTATCCCAGCGGGAACACAAATACGGATCCGCCAAACGGCACGCCGTACAGTGCCCCAACTGTTCCACTCGATCAGCCGGGTGTGCGAGTGATTCAACTCAAAGGGCAAACGTCGAACCAGGCCACCCGCCCAACGCCGGTGGTATCGATTTCCACCCCTGCGTCCACAACAGCGGCCCCGGCGAGAGTGCACGTGCGCGTCCCAACGAGTGCCGCCCAGCTCTATTTTAATGGCGTGAAAACAAACCAGTCAGGCCTCTACCGAGAGTTCCGAACGCCCCAATTGCCGCCGCGACAGGGATACCAGTACAAGGTCAAAATCGTTTGGCTCCAAGAAGGAAAGCAAAGAGAAAAGGAACATGTGGTCCGGCTACAAGCGGGGCAAGAAATCCTCGTCAACCTTTCCGATCCGCGAATTCTCCAAGACCAAAACACCCCGAAAACGCCATCTGCCGACGCGGTCCAAGTTGCGGACAGGAAGTAGATCATCCAAGTGGTAGTGGCAAATATTTTATTCTTAGTTCGTAGAACAGGTTTGCTACCTGTCCATTTTTTTACAGGTACATTTTACAAACCTGTCCTACTTTCTGTTACATCCGAGCAAAGACTGAAATGACCGGCACAAGGACGGGAGAATGGGCCACGGCCAGCAACCGAACAGACATTTTCCCCTGGACAGATTTCGTGCCGGTCGCTTTGACGACCGCTTAGTTCGAAAACTGCACGAGTGAATACGGCACGACACCCCCGATGTTCCATCGGAGCCGGGACCGAGATTCGGCAAACGACATTGGATCTCTCGACCACTTGAGTGGTCCGAATTGCCGTAGAAGATGGGCTAGACACGCTTTAGGAGATGTGGCTTTTCATTTTTTGGTCCGAAGGTGTTGCCCAGGTCGACCTGCTGGGATAGGATTGTGCTGTGTTAAGGTGTTAATTTAGATCGCCAATTCGCTGGACATAAGCATGCCGCCAGAACTGGTACCTCTGACGGAAGGACCAAGTATTGCGCTGGATAAGCCGATCCTTCTGTTGGGCCGTCACCAGGAGTGTGATATCCAGTTGAACTCCAGAAAAATCTCTCGGCGACATTGTTGTATTGCACAAGTTCAAGACTATCTCGTCGTTCGGGATTTGCACAGCACCAACGGAATTCGTGTCAACGGGAAAAAAGTCCTGGAAGCGAAACTCGGTCCAGGGGACAAAATCTCGATAGGCAATTTTGAGTACGAAGTCACCTGGCCGGAACACCCCGATGCTCCCTCTTCGGAACTCGAAGCGAACTCATCGAGCAACCGACCTCCCAATAATCCGTTGGATTCCAGCGAGCATCCTGTCGTTTTGCAAGATCTGGTCAGCGACCCCGGACCAGAATATCAGTCCGAACCTTTCCATTCTCCAGCCGAGGACTCTCCAGAAATCGAGAACATTGAGGGTGAGGGCCGCAAGCCACCCCAAGAATCCCTCGAAGATCAAGGCCCTGTGATCCTTCCCGATAATATTGAGTTGGCTCCGTCGTCGCACGATAATCTCCGGGACAACGGATGAATCGGGGCGTTTGGTAGACTCCCGACATCTACCAAGCAACACGATGCGCAAAACTCGTCCAGCTGAAGATCGCCTGGTCTGCCAAAGCGAGAACTTTTTCGTCGCCGATGATTTGTTGGATTCGCCGAAATACATTTGGCTTTCTTGCGTTGGAGATGATCGAGCGAACAATTCTAGTGAGGCCACGTGTTTGGAAAATCTGGGGAAGTTGCTTCTCGCGGAGCGAAAAGCAACTTTCTCAAACCAGTCGGCCGTTGATTACCCGGATCCATCACATATGCGCTACGCCCCGATCGTTGAAATCAGCGAAGAGAATCCCCAGGTTTTTTTCGCTGGCATCGCGATAAAGGTGGACCAACTGGTCTCGAGATTCAGCAACGTCCTCGACCGACTCGGGCTTGTAAGAACAGCCTGCGTAGACTGGAGAACCTGGTTCGGGGATCGCGGGCCACTCCATCGATTCTAACCGGTGAGAGATGTTAGCTGTCTGTTTCGCCGAAAGCAGGCCCGTTCCCATGCACCCTGGATCGAGTCGTTTCCCGGGTGGACCGAAAAGCGATCCGCCCAGGAAAAGGTCGGCATCTTTGCCGATGGCGGGAACAATGCGAAGGTAGGCATCGAGAGCATCGTACCCGTGGCCCAAGCCATGAATGTCGGTCCAATCGTGATACGCCGAGAGGGCGATGTCGGCGCACCACTGGACGTTGAGTTCTCGCTCTCCGACCCAGCCGGGATTTAGCGGTTGTTCGTCCGCCGGGTCGGTGAACCGCGAAATGTCGGCGTTGATGAACTCGACGAGCCCGCGGAAATTATTTTCGTCGAGGGCTCGATAGAGAGTGTGGCTCAACTCGCGTTCGAACGACGAGTAGTCGAAGAGATAGGCTTTGTGGCTGATGGACATTGTGGGATTGGCCCTGTCGAGGAGGCGAACCGTACTCGTTCCGCCTTCTGCTCGATGAGCCGACTCTCTCGAAGGGGAAGGAGGACACAAGCTGCAGCTTCTCGAATTTGTGGCTGGAGGAATGGAATCGAAGACGTCAGAAAAGTTCGATTCCATGGACAGGTTACCAACCCTGTCCGACAGTCAAACTTCCATTGTATCAGGATATCATTTTTTTCCGTTCAGAGTCTCTCCCGAATGAACTGGGCCCGCGGGTCTCCTTGTTCTTCGAGGTAATCGGCAAAGATAAGAAGCCCCTCTTTTGCCTGCAGGTCCTTCCAGGTTTCTCTTTCCTCTGCGGTGATGAGGGCTTGTATTTCTTTCTGCGCGTTTGGTTTGGACTTCAGATACTTGAGAGTACTGCAACCAAGATAGAGAATGACCCTCCAGATGGTCTCCCGTTCGAATACAACTTTCTTCCCTTGCCGCCGGAAGTACCTCGTGTCGTGATGGAGTTCTTCTGTGAGGACCTTCATCACCTCGGGAGGACAATAATTGACCTTTGCGAACGGAACGGCACCGGAGTATTTCAATTTCACCTCCCGCCCGTAACCCATCCCCTTCACGAAAGCACAAGCCTCCCGCACCTCTTCGAGGGGAACGTGGGAGAGGATTCGGTAGTTGATAGATCCCAGTTTAGGCATATCGTATTTCCTCTGCTTCCCGCGTTTGGGACTGTCATTTATGTTGGTGAATATATTGCAGTTGGGTGGATGGTATTGATGGTAACGACTTCATTGCGCATCGCAATGTTGGTGGGTTCCAATTCAACGAACCCGAAGCGAGGTGTGAGAAAAACGTTCCACATAGTTGCGGCAGTTTGTGCAGCCATACTTGAACGCCTTTCAATCTCATCCCAGAGGATCATTCATGCGCGGAGCGATAGCCGGAGACATCATCGGCTCGGTCTATGAAAACCGAAAACAGTGGACGGAACGACGCACTCCCGACTTCGAGCCGCTGTTCGCACCGAAAGCTCGATTTACCGATGACACCGTATTGACAGTGGCCGTTGCGGATTATCTTCTTCACGGTGGAGATTTGGTGCAATACTTCAAAACGTATTACGCGAATTTTCCCAACGCCGGTTATGGAAAGTGGTTCAAAGCGTGGGCCGCATCCGACGACGAAGGACCGTATGGTAGTTGGGGCAACGGAGCAGCCATGCGAGTCAGTCCAGTTGGGTGGGCGTTCTCGTCGTTCGAAGAAGTCATCTATCAGGCCAAGCAGACGGCACAAGTAACCCACAACCATCCCGAGGCGATCAAGGGAGCCCAAGCGACTGCCGCGGCGATTTATTTGGCTCGGACACGAACTCCGTGGAAAGACATGCAAGAGTTCATCGAACAACGCTTTGGATACGATCTGTCTGGTCGAGTCGATGACATCCGGTTGACATACAAGTTTGATTGGTCGAGCCAGGGAAGTGTTCCGCAAGCGATCATTGCGTTCTTGGATTCGGAAGATTACGAAACGGCGGTACGTCTGGCCGTTTCGCTTGGTGGAGACACCGATACGTTGGCTTGCATCGCGGGTGTGATTGCTCAGGCGTTTTATGCTGGAGTGCCCGAGAAGATTCGCGAGGAAACTTGGAAGAGATTGCCCGAAGCGTTCCGAGACGTGGTCGCCGAATTCGAACAACAATTCATGGCGGTAAGGTGACGCCGCTTACCAAATTGGACTCCAGGGCTCTGCCTTCCACCAATTCACTTGGACCAATTGAATGTCCCACCGGGGAATTCGTTGGAACTTGCCATCGGTGAGGCAGTACTGGATAGCGTGGGTCTGCCGCATCGAGTTTGGCTAATTCGATCTGGTCGCGGATGAAGTTGGCTCGTTCGATTTGGAGTTCGTCGCCCTGTTCTTCGAGCCAGTCGGCATAGACCAAACGCGGAGCGTCGTTGTCGATGTCTTCGACGATCGCGTGGAGAAAATCTTCGTCTTTCATTGCCATCTCCCTGAGTCCCCATCCAGTTTCCCCCTGACGTCCCACCACATTCAGATAGAATAAACGATAGAAAATTCGATAAACACTTCGGATCCCAACACTCACGAGGAGCGGCGATCCCATGCCCATACAACTTCCGATTCTGACCGAAAACTCCGACGAAGCCCAGTTCTACCGACCTGGAAAATGGTGGCATCCGGAGAACGACCGCATCGTGTGCGATCTTTGTCCGCGTACGTGTGTGTTGAAAGAAGGCGACCGCGGGTTTTGCTTCGTGCGACAAAACGTTGGTCAGCAGATGATGCTGACGACGTATGGCCGAAGCACCGGTTTTTGCATCGATCCGATCGAGAAGAAGCCGCTCAACCATTTCTATCCGGGAACAAGTGTCC
>CAYYUU010000200.1:0-9645 GCA_964474955.1 uncultured Alcaligenaceae bacterium
CAAATTGAACAACCTTCTCGGCAGCGTTCTTGCTTCCCATGCCGCCGCCGTAGTCTGTGCCGCCGTAGGCATCCTCTACGATTCGAACAACATGGCGACAGAGGGCAGTCACTCGACTTTGTTCGTCGTCGATGGAGACTCGCTCCAGACGACAAAGCAAGACTCGACGATCTTGCCGGGCATCACGCGACAATTCGTGATGGAACTCGCACGCAAGGAAGGTATCCCGGTTCGCGAAGAACCAATCCCGCTCGCAAAATTGGCCAAGTCGCGGGAACTTTTTCTGACCGGCACGGGTTATGAAATTATGCCCGTCGTCCGGATCGATGGTGAGATGATTGGCGATGGTCAACCGGGGCCATTGACTCGACGACTCCAACAGGCCCGTGCTGCCGCTGTAGAGGCTTGGCTCAAAACAACGTGACTCAACGCACCCGTCGCCCATCCGCTCCGTCTTTCGTGAGACGTCAATCGACACGAAACCGCCAAATCGCAATCCCGAACGACACGACCGACCAAACCGCGAGGATGCCCAACTCGGAGGCGACCTCACTCAAGCCGCCGCCGTCTTGCATCACAGCTCTTGTCGCATCGACGAGGGCACTCAACGGAATCCACCGAAGCCACTCTTGCCACTCCAATGGATACACGGCTCGCGAAAAGAACACGCCGCAGAACACCCACTGCACGAGCATCAACAAGCTCACCCAACCCGAGACGGCTTCGAGCGTTCGTCCCCGCGCCCCGAGCAACAATCCGATCCCCATGAACGCCACCGCGCCCACCAAAAGAATCAACAGCAACAAGAGAAAATTTCCCGCGACCGTCACGCCAAAACCGAGCCAACTCACCAACAAGACCGAAGCGACCTCGGGCACAAGAAATCCCAAGCGTCCCAACATCAGCCCAAGAAATAACTCGTCCTTTCGCAGTGGTGTTGCGAGGTAGACACGAAGGAGTTTCCGCATCCGCATTTCGACGAGCGTATAACCAAGGGCGACCAAGCTACCGCCCATGACGCCGACGGCCAACAACCCAGGTACCAGAAAATCGATGTAGCGTCCGCCGCGTTGTCGTTCTTCTTGGGACGTGATTTTCACGGATGAATTATAGGCCCGCAGCAGTGCGCCTTCGGCGATGACTTGGGCTTGCGAACTATCAATTCGGTCGGGGTCGTAGTGAATCGTGTACCGTGGAGGACGGTCAGAACTTTCTGGCGAAACGGCGACGACAACGGCGGACGTTTTCACGCCCTTGAGTCGTTTCAGGCTTTGTTTGGTGCCCGGTTCGACGATCAAGCGTTGTTCTTTTTTGAGAATCGAGAGAACGGCTTCGGCCTGCTTTTCGGAGAGTGCTTCGGTCACGAGGTCGACGTGGAGTTGATCCGGCGCTCGATCCGTGAAGGCGATTCCCAAAGCCACCAATATGACTTGCGGAAACCCATAGACCCAGAACAACGCCGCGGGTTCTCGAAAGAATTCACGAAGGCGACACGCGGCGATTTGGAAGATGGCGGAATACGACATGGACGGTGCTACCAGCCGTTCTGGAGCTTCAATCGGGTAACTCGTGACCAGTTCCATTGTAGCTGCCCCGACAAGGCTGCTCGAAAGACGGCGCGACAAAGCAAAGCGGGTCGGGCGTTGGGTAGGTACCGCGGCCCGCTCCGCGAAAGACGACATTCTCCGAAACAACAGCTAACTTCGACAAAGTGGATGCTTCAGCGACAACCATTCGCCGTTCTTCTGCGAGCTGGCAACGCACTGAGCGATGAAGTTCATGCCATCGACGCCATCGGCGACGTTGGGATACATCGGACTCGTGTCGAACGTCTCACCGCTGATTCGCTTGACCATATCCTCATACGCCGAGCGATACACGTTCGCGAATGCTTCGAGGAATGCCTCTGGGTGTCCGGGCGGAATTCGACAGGAGTCGGCCGCTGGTTCGTACAACAAACCCGGATGGCGGGTATACATCTTGTGGGGTTCGCCGTTGACCCGAACCATCATCTTGTTCGGTTCTTCTTGATGCCATTCGAGGGAAGCCTTCGTTCCGTCGACTTCGATTCGCAAGTCATTCTCGCGGCCATGCGAAATCTGCGAAGCCGTGACGGTCCCGAGTGCTCCGTTGCCGTAGGTGATGACGGCCGTCCCGTAGTCGTCGAGGACGCGACCTTCCTGGAACGTTTTGAGGTGGCACGAAATCTTGTCGGGGATCAATCCGGTGATGAAACGTCCCAGGTTGTAGGCGTGCGTTCCGATGTCGCCGAAGCAACCAGCCGCTCCGGACTTGGCGGGGTCCGAACGCCACTTCGCCTGCTTGTTCTCAGTTCGTTCGAGTGGCGACTGGAGCCACCCCTGGATGTAGGAAGCCCGGATGCAAGTAATCTCGCCGAGGTCACCTTGTTGGACCATCTCGCGAGCCTGCCGGACGAGGGGATACCCGGTGTAGTTGTGCGTCAGGCCGAAGACAATTTTCTTACTCTCGACGAGCTTCGCCAGTTCTTCGGCCTGCGCCAAATCAAACGTCATGGGCTTGTCACACATGACGTTAAATCCCGCTTCGGCGGCGGCCTTGGCAATCTCAAAATGCGTGTGGTTCGGCGTCGCAACGGTCACGAAGTCGATTCGTTTTTCCTCGGGGAGTTTCAGTTCGCTCTCGATCATCTCCTGATAGGAACCATACGCGCGATCGTCGGGAATGTCGTAATCGGGAGCCGAAGCCTTGGCCACTTCGGGGTTGGAAGACAGGGCTCCGGCGACGAGTTCGGCCAGGTTGTCCATGACGGCGGCTGTGGCGTGGACTCGGCCGATGAAGGCTCCCCGGCCACCACCGACTAGAGCCATTCGCAATTTTCGATTGAGTGGTCCATTCGTTGGCATTTGGTATATCTCCTTTGGTGATGAAAGTGTTTTAGCGTTGGGCGAGAGTGAAATGGGTTCGCATGAGCCCAGGGACGAGTAATTTACGGGTATCCGAGGTTTGTCTTCTGTAGGGTGCGGCAAGCGGAGCGCGAGCGAAGCGAAGGCCCACCATACAAATCATTGTCCTGCTAAGACTCCAGGTCTCCTCTACCTCTTGCCGCCTCTCGCCGAACTCGGTCATTCGGCTATAAATATGTATTGATCTTGCCATTTGCACCCGAACAGTACCACGATTTTTGAGAAATAAACCAACAGACAATTCCCACACGAATGAACGAAAGGAGGAGGCGATGCCGGAAACGCATGAATTCAAGACAGAACTCAAAGACCTGTTACACCTGATCATTCATTCGTTGTACTCGCACAAAGAGATTTTCCTTCGCGAATTGATCAGCAACGCGAGCGACGCCATCGACACCGTTCGGTTCCAGTCGTTGACGAATTCGGAAGTTCTCGAAGACAACGCCGACTGGAAAATCAAACTCATTCCCGACGAAGAAAACAATACCCTCACGGTCTCTGACAACGGCGTCGGGATGAACGCCGACAACATCGTCACAAACCTCGGGACGATCGCGAAGTCCGGGACCAAACAATTCGTCCAGGCTCTCAAAGAAGCCAACGACCAACAACGGCCGGAGCTGATCGGGCAATTCGGAGTTGGTTTCTACTCGGCGTTCATGGTTGCCGACAAGGTCACGGTCATCTCGCGGATGGCCGGGCCCGCGTCCGAGGGCGTCAAGTGGGAGTCTGACGGTCAGGGCGAGTACACCCTCGAAAAAGTCGAAAAAGAAAAACGCGGGACGGACGTCGTCTTGCACTTCAAGGAAGAAGACAAGGACTTCCTGCGGCCGTTCAAGATTCGCCAGATCGTCAAGCAATACTCGGACTTCATCGAGCACCCCATTGTGATGGACGTCGAGCGCGAAGTCGAAGGCGAGAAAAAGGTCGAGGAAGAAACCCTCAATAGCCGCAAGGCCATCTGGCTCCGGCCCAAGAATGAGATCAAGGACGAAGAGTACAACGAGTTCTACAAGCACATTGCCCACGACTTCCAAGACCCGCTCAAAATCATCCACTACAGCGCCGAGGGTGTGATCGAGTTCAAGGCGTTGCTCTATATCCCGAGCCAGAAGCCATTTGATCTGGCGTTCGGCGATTCGAACAAGGGACTGCACCTTTATATCCAACGCGTGTTCATCATGGACGATTGCGAGACGCTCTTGCCGTCGTACTTGCGGTTCATGCGTGGCGTAGTCGATTCGCCGAACCTGGATCTTAACGTCTCGCGAGAAATTCTTCAGCACAGCGCACCGCTCGAGAAGATCAAGACGAACCTCACGAAGAAAATTCTGGGCACGCTCGACGAAATGCGTCGAAAGGAAGAGGACAAATATCTACAGTTCTACAAAGAGTTGGGCGCGATCCTCAAGGAAGGCGTGAGCAACGACTACACGAACCGCGAGAAGATCGCCGACTTGCTTTTGTTCGAATCGACCAAGACCGAAGAGGGCCAATACACCACGCTCGCCAAGTATTTGGAAAACCTGCAGCCGGACCAGGATGCTATTTATTACTTGGCCGGGGAGACGCGGGAGATCGTCGAGAACTCTCCGGCTCTGGAAAACTTCAAGGCCAAGAACATCGAAGTATTGTTGCTCACCGATCCGTACGATACTTTCGTGATGCAGTCGTTGCGGTCGTACAAGGGCAACGACCTGAAGGCCGCCGACAAGGGCGACATCGAAGAAGCCGAAGTTCCCAAGGAAACCGCCGAGAAGTTCAAGCCCCTTCTGGACTTCATCAAAGAAAAGGTCGGAGCCTTAAAGGAAGTTCGGCTCTCGAAACGCCTCAAGGAAAGCGCCGTCGTCTTGGTCTCCGACGAAGACGACATGGGTGCTCACATGGAACACCTCATGGCCCGGATGGGACGCGCTAACGAAGTTCCCAAATCCCAGCGAATCATGGAAGTGAATGCCGAACACCCGACCATCCAGGCGATCCAGGAAATTTTTGAGAAGGACAAGGAAGACGCTCGACTCGAACCCTACGCGCGATTGTTGTATGATCAAGCCGTGGTCGCCGAAGGTTCCAAGGTTATGGACCCAGCGGGCTTTGCGAAACGCATTAACGAACTGCTGACACGAGATGCGGGAAAGTAGTAGGCACACTCAGTGTGCCGTTGTCTTTGTTTTGATTTTGGAGTGCGGCAGCTCGCTGCCGCTTTGGTATTTTCGGATTCCTCGCTCGCGCTTCGGGTTGGTGTGTTTTCTCTCGTCTCTCGTCTGTTACCTTGAGAGTCTTCCCTTCTCACACAACACGGACTCATGTTCTCTTCCAAACTCTTTCCAATCTTGGCTGTTCCGATCGTCGCCGTTGCGTTCGTTCCCTTGAGCGATACGAACTCCAAGACAAAAGTCCGTGGTCAAATCATCAGCAACAAACGTCCCATCGTCGGAGCGACCATTCGTTGGCAAGGCGAATGCCCCGCAGTGAAATCCGACAAAGACGGAAAATTCTCACTTCCTCCATCCAAGAAAAAGGGCAAGCGAGTCACCGCTTGGAAGAAGGGATACGGGATTGGTTCGGGCGTCTTCGATGGGAAACGGCTTCGGATAAATCTCAAGGCCCTGCCGCAGACGGACAATCACGAATACAAATGGGTCGACCCCACGCCTGATCCGAAGCAGAAGAACAACTGCGCGAATTGTCATGCCCAGATCTACAAAGAGTGGCATGGCAGCTCGCACGCAAGTTCATCGAAGAACAAGCATTTCATCGGTCTGTTTGCCGGGCTCGATTGGAAAGGCAAACCGAGTCCGACGTGGAACCTCCTGAAAGAACGCCCTCTCGGGTCCGGCGTGTGCGTGAACTGTCATGCCCCGACGTACCATGATCCGAAACTCGATGGCGACGTTCGACACGCCAAGGGAGTTGACCTCCACGGAGTACATTGCGACTATTGCCACAAGATCGCCGATGCTCCGGCCAAGCGTCTTGGCATTACATTTGGCCGCGACGGCTACGACCTGTTGCGACCGAAAGACGATACTCAACTGTTCTTCGGACCGCTCGACGACGCACACCGCAAAGGCGAAATCTTCGGGTATTCGCCGATCTACAAGGACAGCCGATACTGTGCCGCTTGCCACGAGGGAATCGTCTTTGGCGTCCACGTCTACGGCACGTATTCCGAATGGCTCAAAAGCCCAGCCAAGAAGAAAGGGCTTCACTGTCAAAATTGCCACATGAGCCCGACCGGCAAGATGACCAACATCGCACCCGGCAAGGGAGGCATCGAACGTGACCCATTGACACTCGGTAGTCATTCGTTCCCCGGCGCCACCAAAAAAATGCTCCGCCGTTGCCTGCGGGTAGAGGTCACGACGAAGCGAAACAAAGGCTCTCTACAAGTTGAAGTTGGGGTGTCCGCAAGAAACGTCGGCCACCGGGTCCCGAGCGGGTTTGTTGATCGGAACTTGATCCTTGTGGTGGAGGCGTTCGAAGAAAACGACAAAGACGGAAAACTGAAGAAAGGGCCGCGCTTGCCGGACCTGGCGGGAAAGAAGTTGCGAGGAAAGGCCGGTTTCGTTTACGCCAAACAACTCGTCGGCGAGAAGGGCCAATCGCCGATCCCATTTTGGTTATTCCCGAGCAAGATCAACGACACACGGTTGTTTCCTGGCAAGACGGACCGCAAAACGTTTTGGTTCTTAGGAACGATACGCCAAGTCCGAGTTCGGTTGATCTATCGTCGATTCTGGAGACAAGTGGCCGAATCGAAAGGGTGGCCGAATGACGAGATTGTCGTTGTGAATCGCATGATTCAAACGCCGAAAAAGTAGTAGATGAGTTGTGTTTTCGAAGAGTCGGATAGAGTTGTTTTTCTCTCCGCGAAAAGCAACTTTGCTAGAATGAAGGGGGAATCATCATGCGGCTTTTCGGAAAGGAAAAATGGCAATCATGCGTCGCTTCTGTCTTCTGTGCGGTTTGCTCCTGTTGTTCGCGTTGCCGAGTATCTCGCAAGCCGGACTGTATTATTCGGGCGAGCCGATGGCCAAGCTGCCTTCGCAGTGGCGAGGGTTCTTGCTCGACCAACGCACGTTGCGGCTGATCGGGTATCCCGCGAAGAAGGGCGGCGTCACCAATCCGATCCGAAAACAATACCTCCAAAAAGCCCAAGAACTCGAGAAGGCCAACGCGAAGGGCCAGCTCACCGCCGACCAACTCGCTGATCTGGGAGCGATTTACGTCCGCCTACGACAACCCGAAAAGGCCGTCATTCTTCTTCGCAAAGCGAACCGAAAGTACCCCCGCCATTTCAAGGTTGCCGCCAACCTGGGGACCGCATGGCAGCAGTTTGGCGATCTTCGTCAAGCCATACAAGCACTCCAACAAGCCGTGAGTTTAGCTCCCGAAAAGTATCGTGTCGTCGAAGAATATCATCTGAAGCTCGTAACGCTCCGCCTTCGCGAACCCAAGAATAGCACGTCTTTGGACAATCTGTTTGGCGTGCGATACGTCGACAAAGATGGCAAGTTCAAGCCCGGCAAGATGGCTCCCGACCAGAAGAAAAAATTGCCCAAGCATGCCGTCGCGACGATCCAACAACTTTCCCTTTGGCTCCCGTCGGACGCCCGGCTCCTGTGGCAACTCGCGGAAATCGCCAACGCATACGGTGACGTCCGAGTCGCCGCGAACATGATGGACGGATGCGTGACGCAATTCGGGTTGCAATCCCGAGACCTGCGTAAACGACGATTGGTGATGCGGGGGGTCGTGGCGAAGCTCAAGAAAATTGGAGTCGCCGGGAAAGCGGAGCACAAGAAGAACCACGTCGGCGGGATCGTTGCTCAGTCGCGACGTCCGCTGCTAACTCGCATTGACCAGAGCATCTTGCCGAAGATCACCGCGAATGGCGTGAATCGCATGCCATGGGGATTGCTCCGCGAGACCGAAGTCGGACAAAAGTTCAATCCCACGTTTCCCGACTACATCAAGAAACTCAATGGTAAGACCGTTACGCTTTCGGGATTTATGCAACCCTTCTCGACTGACCTCGACGTCGAAACATTTATGTTTCTGGAATATCCCGTCGGCTGTTGGTATTGCGAGAGTCCCGAAATGACGAGCATTATATTTGTCGAGATGCCAAGCGGGACCTACGCGCGTTATAACCGCGGACTCATGAGTATTACGGGACGACTCACGCTGAATTATTCGGACCCTGAGGAATATCTTTATATCATTCGGAACGCCAAGGTTGGGGGGATTGATTGAGTTTTCGTTTGGTGTTTTTCGTAGTAAGAACACTCCGTGTGCCGTGACCTAATGTCAGGTGGACGGCACCAACAACCAACACAAAACAAAAATACCAAAGCGGCAGCTTTGCTGCCGCACTCCAAAACAAGACGAAAAGAAAAACCAAAGCAACGGCACACGGAGTGTGCCCACTACTTTTCCCAACGCTCTATCTCTAATCCATCATGACTTCGCTCAATCCTTTGATGGTCCCTTTCTGTGCCACGATTTGTTCTTTCGTGGTCCCTGGAGCTGGGTATGCTCGCAGGATTGCGATCAGTCTTGCTTCATAATCCGTCGGCACGGGTTCGAACGCCGTGAGGTTCCACATCGACATCAGTTGTCGGCTGCGTGTGTTCGTGTTGGCTCGAATCATGCCAGCCCGGAATCGGTTGAGCATCGTCTGGTTGACGTTGCCATCACGGTAGGCAATGACGGCGGCGGGAAACACTTCCGAACGCTTCATGATCCGAAGCCGACGATAACAACCTGGCTTGACTCGCTTGTAACATTTCAACGCCCGACCATCGACCACGATGCACTGAACTCGCCCACGAACGATGTCATCGAGGGCCCGCTCGACGTTCTTGTGCCGCACGATCTGCTTGAAGAACTCTTTCGGGGATTTGCCATGCTCTTCGCAGTGTCGTTCCAGCCAGAGCCGACAATGTCCGCGGGTCCGGATCGGGATGGCGACTTGTTGGCCTTTGAAGTCGGCCAGGCTCTTGGCGGTGCTGTCGTTGCGGGTCACGAGGTGGGCGAACAAATGCCTGTCTCGGTTGATGGCAATCATCAACGGCCTGAGTTTCGGATGCTTTTCTTGAGCCCAGGCGAATTCGAAGCCGTGGAAAACTCCGAGTTGAAATTCTTTCTTTTCCATGCGTTCGGCGAGCAATAACGGATCGTCCACCAGATCGATCTTGCCATTCATCCCGGTGTGCGTGCGCATCAAGCTATTGAACGGCAACATCAATAGTTTCACCATGGGTTGCGGAACGTCACGGAAGATCGATTTGGCCATTCCGATGCGAACCGGCCCGGCGTGACGTTGGGCCTTCGACGTGGGGATCAAGACTGCGAAAAGTCCCACGGCCGCAGCCATCGCCACGAACAGTCCCCGCCGAAAGAAGTGTTGGTTTGTTGATTCCATGTTTTCTATGCTCCGATGTCGAGTACTGGAATAAAGCTAAGGGATTTTGAAAAAAAACGAGTCGTTCTGCCGGAAGATGGTCCCGGGCAGGGACGGGTGACGTCGGGCATCCAACCACTGTGATGTTGGCGTTCCTCTGCCAACGGAAACGGCTTTCGCTCCCAAGAAATGTCGGGGTGGGCTTTGGCCCACCCCGACGATGGAAAGAACTTAGAGAACTCACATCTAACGGTACGGCGTTCGGGAGAGCATGGGTTTTAGGGGCTG
>CAYYUU010000201.1:0-9608 GCA_964474955.1 uncultured Alcaligenaceae bacterium
AGCGGTTGCGGATTATTCAGATCTTGCGCTCGGGACCGCGAAACGCGACCGAACTTTCTGAGTTATTGGAGACGGCTCCGGTCAACGTGTCGCACCATGTGAAAGTGTTGAAAGGCGCTGGCCTAATCCAGAGTCGAAAACAAGGCCGCTTCGTTTACTTTTCGCTGACGCCCGGAATTTGCATCGACGATGGGGAATCGGCACGGTTGAATCTCGGGTGCTGCAAACTTGAGATGCCAATCTCGGAGCAAGAAAGGACGGATGAGGAAGTGTCCGAGTCGTCGTGAAGGATTCGAGACGGAGAGGTTGCTCCTTATGGAAGTCAGTTCACCATTGCGCAGTTGGGACGTGGAACGGGAAGGAAATATGTGCCACGTAAATCCCGCTGGTTTGAATATCTTTTACGTAAATATCTCCGGAACTCGCTGCCGGAGTTCTTCGTTCAAGCGTGGCAAATCGTTGACGAGTTCCAAATACCAGTCATAGCGTTTTCGGAAGTGTTGAGACAACAGCCGGTTGTCTCGCACATATTCGTAGGCGTTGTTCGTCAGATTCTGACGCAGTTCGGCATTCTCGATGAGCGAGGCGAGATTTTCTTCGAACTCCGTTTCGTTCTCGAACAACAAGCCCGTCTCGCCATCTCGCAAGCTCCTGGCGTAAACGACCGGACTCGCCAACACCGCCACGCCATGTCCGGCGCACTCCAAAAACTTCAAGTCCGACTTCATCGAATTGAAACGTGTTTCTCGCAACGGCAACAAAGCAATGTGCGAGCGACCGAGAATTTGTAAATATTGCTCGAACGGGCAGAACGACGAGAATTGCTTATTCGGAATCTGGAGTGAGTCGAAGAACTGTTGGTCGTGGATGACTTCGACACGAACTTTGTCGCGGAACTTCGTGAGCACTCTGTTGAGCGCGGGCATCAGAGGTTCCCAATCCTCTTCGCGGTTGAGCGCCCCGAAGAATATCGTAAGTGGTTCGTCCGGAGATGGAGCGGGCCGAGGTGGCGGGAGCATCGCCAACTGGTTCGCAAAGATGCCAACGTTGGGGTTGTGTGGGCGAAAGAATTCGGCGAGCGTTTCGGTCGAAGTCTGGACCGCATGGCACACACGAAAGTTGAACATGTCGTCGTACTCTCGCCACCGTCCGGGGTCGTCGTCCATTTCGGCGACGAGCAGATATCCTTGTTGGATAAAATTTTTCAACGTGGGGATGTCACGCGGATTGGTCAGAAACGAACGCTGCCAGATCATCACCTTGTGTTCGCCCGGTTGCGGTTGCAGGAGTTGAACTTGCCCGGTCCCTTGCTTTGGTTGTGTGGCGAGAGTTCGAACTCCAGGGATTCCGTTGAGGAACGTATTGGGCTGGTGGACGCGGACGTGATCACAACCAAGCGGCGCCGCCATGATCGTTTGGATCATCATCTTTGTGGGAGGCGCCGCATCCTTTTTGGTCCCCCGGACGAAATAGAGTTGGGCCCGGCTGCGTGCGGCAAAATCTTGCGGCTGAATTTTCATTGCGTTCAGCAGCGGTTGGATGAGTTGCTGGACGTTCTGCCAATCCTGGGATTCCGGGCCGTGTCCACGGGCCTCCTGGAGTTGAAGGTCCGCCCGCACGAGAGTCGCTTGCAACGTTTCAATCGAGAAGAACCGGAGTTGGTTCTCCGGAAATCCGCCCTGATCGTTGTAGAGCCACTTTCCAGAAACGAGGGCCAGTAAGTTCGCCCAATGCTGGACGTTGGGGACCGATAAGACGATTTGACCATCGGGCTTGAGCCAGCGAGTGGCTTCCACCAAGGCGTCCCATGGATTCGCAAACCGCTCCAACGCACCGAAGAAGACAACGCAGTCGACACTACCTTCGGGAAAATCCACCGGTCCCGGTATGTCGGAGTTCCAGTCGGCTTCAACGACCTCATCGGCCCCGGCATCGTTCCAAGACTGAGCATCGACGCCGTTGGTGATCGCAACGTACCGGCAGTTTGGGTTGATTCGTTTGTAGACGGTCGTGAGGTCTGCAATTCCTGGACCGACTTGGACGACCGTCGAGGCGTCGACCGGAATCATGAACGCGAAATCGCGCGTAATGGTTGCAAGGGGAGATTGTGCGTTCATTGGGATTGGGGCTCCGAGTTGGCTGGGGATCGGATCGCTGTGAAATGAAGGTCCGTTGTTGTCCGTGGCCCGTCGGATAAATAAGTGTCACATCTTTTGGTAGCACGTCGCCTCGTTCCTCGGGGACGTGCCACCGAACATAACTTCTCGTGATTGCGACAGGTATTTATCCGTTCGCTCCAGGACAAGCGCAAAGAGACATGTCGGGAACTAATTTTCGCGGCGTTTTGGGTTTGCTGCCTTTTTAAGACTCGCCCTGGACCAGGTCCAGGAAGGCACCGCCGTTTTCGAAAATTCCGTCCGCGACGACGGAGGACCAGAGAATACGCACAGTGACGATGATTGATTCGTCCTCGTCCTTGGGTAGCGTGAGTTTGAGTTTTCGGCCCAGGAAACTCCGATTGGCGAGGAACCGAACGCCGGACTTCGACAAATCCCGGCTCAAGATGGTTAGGTCTTCGTCGGATTCGGTCCGGGCTTTGATGGGATAGCTAAAGTCGATTCGTTCCTCCCTTCGTCGGTCGTCCTTCGGCATGAGGGCTTTGTGCCGTTCCAACAATTGTTCCAACACTTCTTCGAGAAGTTCGTGATCGACGGCTTGTTGGTTTTGGAGAATCTGTGCGGACGCCAAGAAATAATATCGACCTTGCCGATAATTCAACGACTCGCGTAGCATCTCCACGACCTCCTTCCAGCGGGTTTCGGGGAGGTTCGCCTGGATCAGCTCGTCACGAATATCTCTCGGAACAACGTATGTCTGTTGCTCGGCGCGACGAAGAACGGCACTCGCGACGGCCTGCAATTCCGAAGATGTCATGGAACTTTCCCTTGTCTTGACGATTGGAGCGTAGAAGACGGGCCGGGAGTTATGTAATTGTAACGCGTAATCGAAGTTCGGAAAAATAAACTTCGGAGGATACGCCTGGAAACACAACTCTAGTTTACTCAAAGTTGGCTAATCCGTATATTCGGCACGCGTGTAAACTCCATCCACTTTCCTTCTTCTGGTTGCCGATGCGCGTCTCATGACGTTTACCACCCTGGCGTTCGTGGTGTTCCTGGCAGTCGTCTTTTCGCTCTACTGGATGACTCCGTCACGCCGTCTGCAAAATGCCTTCCTTGTCGGTGCCAGTTACTTTTTTTATGGTTGGTGGGATGCCCGATTTTGCCTCCTCTTGTTGTTCTCGAGCGTGATCGACTTCCTGGTCGGGCTCGGACTCACCAACACTTCCAAAATAAGAACTCGCCGCGTCCTCTTGATCGTGAGTTTGGTTAGCAATCTGGGAGTTCTTGTCGGGTTCAAATACTTCAACTTTTTCGTCGATAACTTTCGTGTGGTTTGCGAGCAAGTCGGCTGGCCGGTCTCGGTTCCGACGTTGCAATGGGTGTTGCCGGTCGGTCTGAGCTTCTACACGTTTCAAACGTTGAGTTATACGTTCGATGTGTATTCCGGAAAAATACGCGCGACCCGTTCGCTGTTGGATTACCTGGCGTATGTCTCTTTCTTTCCCCAACTCGTGGCCGGTCCGATCGAAAGAGCCACGCACTTACTCCCACAATTTTTCGAAAGGCGTTCGTTCGACTATGAACGCGGCGTCGATGGGTGTCGGCAAATCCTGTGGGGATTCTTCAAGAAGTTATTAATCGCCGACCGACTCGGCGCATTCGTCGATAGTGTCTACGGTTCGCTCACGACTGCCGACGGGCCACACGTTTTGTTCGCCACGGTTGCCTTTGCGTTTCAAATCTATTGCGACTTCTCGGCGTATTCGGATATTGCCATCGGAACGGCGAAGCTCTTTGGGTTCGACTTGAATCGCAATTTCGCTTACCCCTACTTTTCGCAAAGCGTGACGGAATTTTGGCGGCGATGGCATATGTCGCTGGCTACGTGGTTCCGCGACTATGTTTACATACCGCTCGGTGGCAACCGGATGGGACGTTGGCGGACGGCCTTGAACGTGTTGGTTGTGTTTGGGCTAAGTGGGCTTTGGCATGGCGCCTCTTGGAACTTTGTGATCTGGGGTTGGCTCATGGGGGGAGTCGTTGGGTTGGAGACCCTTTGGAAGCCGACGCAGTCCAAAGACAACGTCCCTGGCGGGAACACTCACCTCCCGACGTTGGGGACGGTCTTTCGGATGGCCTTCGTGTTCACGATCATCTGCATCGGCTGGATCTTTTTTCGAGCCGAAACTTTGGGCGAAGCAAGCCAAGCCCTTCAAACGGTTTTCGTCGGCTTGAAAAATCCAAGCGTTCTCGGCGATTACTTCGGGCTCGTTGTTCTCGATGATGACGTTCGAAAAGTCGTCTTGTTGGTGGGCCTACTGCTGAGCTTCGAATGGGTCCAGCGACGGCATCCGCATCCGTTGATGTTTCCACGATTTCCTCGCTGGCAACGGTGGGCGGTCTACGCGGGTTTGGTCTGGTCCATCCTGTTCATCGGTCCGATTGCCAATCGATCCTTCATCTACTTTACTTTCTGAAGCCATCCCATGAAGCGATTCCTCTACACTTCGTTCGTCTTCGTCGGTTTCCAACTTCCAATCATCGTTCTGATTCTTCTGGGATGGTCCAAAACGCCCGAGCCATATCTCGCGGCGATGGTCGATAAACATCAATTGGCGAATTCGATTCCACACAAACGAATGTTACTCGTGGGCGGTTCGAACCTCGCATTTGGAATCGACTCGGCGACGTTGCAACGGGAGTTCGGATATCACCCCATCAACCTCGGACTGTGTGCGGGGCTCGGTTTGGAGTTCATGTTGAACCAATGCCGGGATTTGATGAAACGAGATGATATCGTCATCTTGTCTCTAGAATACACCCACTTTTGGCAGAATCAAGCCGGGCCGGTTCACACAGTTCCGGTGCTGGAACATTTCCCACACGGTCAGCATTACATCGAAGATGCAAAAACGTGGAAGCGAATCGAAAACTATAAGAACCGGCAGAAGGATCAGACCCAAGGTGACTCGACCGACACCGGATTGTTATGGCTCCATCGTGGAGTACGTCGCTCTCTTCAGAGTTACACTCGGCGCCCGCGTCGGGAGATCTACGTGCGAGATGGATTCAATGAGTATGGCGACCTGACGACTCATCACGGCCAACAGGGTAAGTTAGATATCGAGGCGGCTTGCCGTGAGCGATATGTTGTTCGCGAAGGCTATTGGCGAATCGCAATCGAGCAGATCAACGAATTCGCCAGGGATTGCCGACGCCGAGGAGTGAAGGTGTATCTCATTCACACACCCATTCCGCGGACGTATTGGAAGCATCGAAAGGCCGACATTCTTCGCGTTGTGGACGGAATGGAGAAACAACTAACTGTCCCCCTCCTTACAAAGTTTGAGGCTTCTATGTATCCGGATGACTTGTTCTTCGATCAGGTTTATCACGTCACGGAAGATGGGAAGCACAAGCGGACACGCCAGATTTGTGAGGGCTTGAGGCGGCTTGGGCTTTGAGAGTGCTCGGTGCACTCGGAACAATGAAGGAATGAATGGCGGGCTTTTCCGGAGCCACTTGGACGTCGGATGCATAAGAGTCGCGTTTGGAACTATCCCGTGCCGAGACTCTGGACCATGCTTTTGCCTGAAGGCAAAAGCATGGTCTACGTGGCCATCTCAAACGCCGCACTTATTGATCCGAACGCCGGAGAGGCTCAAACCCGAAACCAAATCCGCCGCTCGGTTCGCACATCCAGCTAACTTCTCTCCAAAACTCTCAGAGTCTCAACGACCATTCGCAGCTCGCGCTCCTTGAGCCAACGCTTGCGACATCGCAGCCAACTCCGTCACTCCGGTCCCTTCGACAGGATGTGTTCGTCGTGACGTCCCGGTAGGGACAGCGAACTGAATTCGGTATCGCCCCGAGGAGAGTCGGTCGAGTCGGAACCCGCTCGCACCGAGTTTCTTGTAACTCGCCCACGCGGTGTTCCAATCGATCCGCACAGGTTCAGCCGAAACGGTCTCGCGAGCCGTTGCCTTGATCCCCAAAGCCGAAGGTGGCGGCAACGAAAGGGACACTCGCCGAGGTGCTGGCTTGGTCTCTTCCTCGTCTTCCCTCTCTTCGGGTGATTGTCCCCGAAAGATCAGCTTTCGGGTCGGACGCGATCCCACTTCCGAGGGCGGTGGCGGAATGTTCTCGTCATACGATTGCGACCTGCCTTGCGGTCTTCGACGTCGCCCCTGGGCATAGTAGGGACTGCCCATCGGTCGCGATTGCGGAGCCGCTTGCCAACGAGGTTGCGGGTTAAAGGATGGTCCGCTGACGGGCCTTCCTCCACCCGGAGGACCAGGGAACGGACGCGATTGCGGCCCCTGAGTGAATCCACGTTGAGTCGGAAATGGACTCGGTTGTCCTCCCTGTGGAAAACCGGGTTGGGTCGGGAACGGAACCGGTTGCGACCCCTGGACGATCGTTCCTTGCGGGAACGAACCACGACTGCGACCTGGAGTTTGGTAAACTGGCTGCCCATAGACTCCACCCTGGGGCATGGCGATAATCGGCGCACCGCCGATAAAGGAGGGAGCACACCCTCCACCCGGCGCTCAGCCACCGGCAAACACGGGAGGCGTCGAAGCGGCCCAGAATACCGCGCCGATGATCATGGTGAATACGAAGCGCACGTCCTTGTGCATGAACGGGTCCCTCCTGGGTTTCCAAGCCCGAGGCGAACTCAAACCGATGACGAGGCACAATCAGTGCGCGGATCGAGTGGACCAACGGACGTTGGTAGTCACCCGTTTCGCTCTTCGTCATGGAGAGTTCGGGGTGGTCGTGACTCGGTTTGCGGGACGAGTCAGACCAATCAGGCTTGAGAGAACAACGGGGCGGCACTCGGGGCTCTGGGCGTTCGCCAAGCGAGTATTGGCGGGGATCGAGGCGAGTGCCATTGGATACACCGCTGTATGTTGGAATCTTGTCGACAAGCCTGAAGCGCCAGTGAAGGCACGGTTTGGGATACAAGCCTGAAGCGCCAGCGAAGGATGTCTTTTGGGCCTCCGCGGTTTTACAAGCCTGAAGCGCCAGCGAAGGATTTGTCTTTGTCCTTCGCTTGCGCTTCAGGCTTGTGGCAAAAGCCAAGCCCTCGAAATCTCTTCGCTTGCGCTTCAGGCTTGTCGGAAATGCCAGACTCCAAAATACAGCGGTGTCTCCATGCCTTTTCTTTCACAAACCACACTCTTGACATCCAAGTGTCAGTCAAGTGGGGCGGACATTAGCAAATGGTTTCTGGCATGGAAAGAGCAACTTTTTAGTGTGGGAAACATGCACAATTTACAACAGCACGAGTAAGAATTACAAAACTTGCCCAGCCTTCTGGCACAGTTCTTTGGCCTCTTCAGTTTGTGGGGCTTCGGCGATGATCCGCACGATTGGTTCGGTGTTGCTCGGGCGGACGTGGAGCCAGCGGTCTTCCCAATCGAGACGCAACCCGTCGACCGTGTTGGGGCGAGCGTCCGAAAACGTCTTCTGAAGCTTCTCGAAAATCTCCGGCAGGCGGGAACGGTCTACCTCGCACTTGGTCTTGACGATACTGTAGCTCGGCAACGTGGCGACAATCTCGCTGAGCGGTTTGTCTTCCTCGGCGAGTAAACTTAGGACCAGTCCCATGCCGATGAATGGGTCGCGGACGAATCCGACTCGCGGGTCGATGACCCCACCATTTCCTTCGCCGCCGATGACGGCACCGACTTCCTTCATCATGTCGCAGACGTTGGCTTCGCCGACAGCCGAGCGGTGACACTCGACGTTGAAACGTTGGCAGATGTCTTCGGTGACGCGAGAGGTCGACATGTTGACCACGACGGGACCGGCTTGTTGTCGCAATCGGTACATCACGGCCAGGGCGAGCGTCAGTTCTTCGCCAATATAATTTCCCTTTTCGTCGAGCAGAGCGAGCCGGTCGGCATCAGGGTCGAGAACGAACCCTATGTTCGCGCCGGCCTCAACGACTTTGGGACAGACATCTACTAGATTCTCTGCGGTCGGTTCCGGCTCGTGTTCGAAATTGCCGTCGCAGTGTGTCCCGATTGCGACAGGTTTACATCCGAGAGCGTCGAGCAAATCCGGTCCCAACGACCCACCGGCTCCACCGTTGGCGTCGAGGAACGCTCGCAATTGTCGGCTTCGGATGAGTGTCACGTCGACGAGTTCGAGAACTCGTTGGCGATGCCAGTCGAGCGCTTGCGGGGTCTCCGTGATGTACCCGACGTCGTTCCAGGGGACGTGTCGGAACGTCTGAGACTCGAACATCTGTTTGAGTTGTTCGCCTTCGGTGGCCGTGAGCACGCGACCATCACTACCGAACAACTTCAGGCCGTTCCAGGGCGAAGGGTTGTGACTAGCAGTAATCTGGATGGCCCCGGCAGCCTGGATCTTTTGGACGGCGTAACCGACGGTCGGCGTCGGAGCTACCCCAACGTCGCGCACTTCGCATCCCGACGCCAGCAGACCGCCAAGAATGGCATGGCGAAGCATCTGTCCGCTCGGCCTTCCATCTCGGGATAGCACGATCGTCCCGCCTTTGGTATAAGCCCCCATCGCGGACGCAAAAGCCGACGCCACCTCCGGCGACAATCCTTCCCCGATCTTGCCGCGGATGCCAGAGACGCTAATGATCAAATCCTTGTGTGTGGTCATTTGCCCATTACTCAGAAATTACCGAAGGAACCAGATTTAAGGGATTGGGAACGGATCGCCGATGTTATTTCAGCGCCCGCGAAAGTAGTAGGCACACTCCGTGTGCCGTAACCGGAAGTAGTAGGCACACTCAAAACGCGAAATAAATCAGGGTCAGGATTTTGTTTTGGAATGCGGAAGCTGGAGGGCGCCGGACCAAGACAAAGCAAAACAAAGACAAAACTACCAAAGCGGCGTCGAGCCACCGCACTCCAAAACAAAGCAACGGCACACGGAGTGTGCCTACTACTTTCACGGGACGTAACATCGTGTTCCTGGGTTCTTTGTATGAACTCTCCCAAGGAAAAAATATCTGTTGTTCGCAGGCCAGCGTCTTCACGCGTTTGTCGTGTTGGCGTATGGATGCTGTTGACGTGTGCGATGCTCGGTGCGGGATGTGCGGCCAAGCGTGCGAACGTCGAAAAGCATCTGATGGAATCGCGCACTCCGATTCCCCACGTTGTTCCCGCAGAAGCGTATCGGCTCGGTTGTCAAGATGTCGTGGATGTGGAGTTTGTTCACCGGCCCGAGTGGAATGCGCGAGTGAAAGTTGGGGTCACGGGGAGAGTCATGTTGCCTGTGGGTGTGCAACCTCGCATCGAACACGCCACGACAAGCGAAGCCGCACAAATCATCGCGACCGAGTCGAATTGTTCCGCCGAAAAAGTTCGCGTTCGAGTCGCAGAATACAAAAGCCAACAAGTGTATCTGTTTGGCCAAATCGAAGGTGCCCAACGTTCAGTTGCGTTTCGCGGTCCCGAGACCGTTCTCTAACTTCTCCAACGAGCCGGCGGAATCACTCCC
>CAYYUU010000202.1:0-9574 GCA_964474955.1 uncultured Alcaligenaceae bacterium
CACGGACCCACCAAACAAACGACAAAATCTCACGATAGGGACAATTGTACACAAAGGACCTTTAATGCCAATAAACTCTATTGTACACGACCAAGTTGGACAAGGTGGCTCTGTGGCCGATTGAGTTTTCCCACAATACCGAAGAAGACGGGAGTGATGTGTTGCTCGGAGTGACCTCGAATCATAAAACCTAATGGGAACGACTCCGAATTCCGAAACACGTTGAGAGCTTGCTCGCCCACGATCACGAAACTCCTTCTGGAGCCGCTCCGAGTCCATGCCAACACCATTAACCCGCGGAGAATCTTTGTCGCCGATTTCCCATCGCCCTTGCACTAACACTATTGAACCTACAATGAACATCCCGACCGACCAATCCGCCTTCCCGAAGGGATGGACTCAACAACACCTGCTCGGGCTCGAAGGACTTAGCAAGGATGAACTCCTTATTTTGATGGACAGGGCTGACAAGTTCCTCGATCTCTGCCGCGGGACTCAGCGCAAGAGCGACGAACTGGCGGGCAAAGTCGTCGTCAACTTGTTTTTCGAGCCGTCCACTCGAACGAAACTGAGCTTCGGACTCGCCGCCAAACGCCTCAGCGCCGACACCCTCGATTTCACGTCCAGCAGTTCGAGCCTGAGCAAGGGCGAAACGTTCATCGACACGGCCAAGAACATCGAATCGATGGGCGTCGACATCATGGTCGTACGGCATTCGTCCCCGGGAGCCCCGCACCTCCTTTCGAAACACCTCAAATGTCCCGTCGTGAATGCCGGAGACGGAGCCCACGAACACCCGACCCAGGGTCTGCTCGACATCTACACGATTCGCCAACGCAAAGGCCGAATCGAAGACCTCACCGTTGCCCTCGTCGGAGACATCGCCCACAGCCGCGTCGCTCGCAGTAATATCCACGGGTTGCTCACGCTCGGCGCGAAAGTGATCGTTTGTGGACCACCCACGCTCATTCCGCGCAGAATCGAACATCTCGGTGTGGAAGTCTCGCACAGACTCGACGACATCTTGCCCAGATGCGACGTCATCAACATGCTGCGGATTCAGTTCGAACGACAACGAGGTGGGATGTTCCCCTCGATCGACGAATACGCCAGACTATTTGGGATGGATGGGGAAAGGTTGGCGAAGTCCCGCGAAGATTTGTTGTTGCTTGCTCCCGGGCCAATCAATCGGGGAGTCGAAATCACGCCGGAAGTCGCCGATGGTCCACACTCGGCCATTCTCGACCAGGTGACGAACGGACTCGCGATGCGGATGGCTGTCTTGAGTCTCGTAGGGAAGAGTTGAGAGCAAGACAAGAATCTCACGCGAAGAGGCGAAGGTGCGAAGGAAACCCAGGCCGTTGGCTTGGGAAAATAAGGTGTTGAGGATCCGATCCAGTACCGTCTATTTCCTTCCTTCGCGCCTTCGCTTGAGACTCCTTCTCTCAACCCTCAGCTCAACGTTTCTCCGAACCATCGCCCGAGAGCCGCGTCACCCGATCCCACGAAGAACCAATCTCGCCCGAAGCCGCCGATTAGCATATCATTATCACCATCGTCAAAGACCGTTTGGTCGGGGCCGATGGTGATCAGTATCGTCTCCAATTCATCGATACGATCGGAGTAGCTCAGAGCGCTGCTCGTCCAGACCGAAGCAATGTCTCGAAGAGCATCGAAGTCATCGTCGAAAGCCGTTGTCCCGCCGATCAGAACGTCATCACCGAACGAGCCCAGAAGGATATCCAGACCGTGTCCGCCGATGATAATGTCTCGGCCACCGCCGCCAACGAGCATCTCGTTGCCATCGCCGCCGACAAGAATGTCGTCGCCGCTATCCCCGGCGAGGATCAAGGAGACGTCCATTTCCCCATCGACCTTGGCTAGGTCGTCTCCGGCCTTGGCTTGAACCATCAAGGACTCGAAGTTGCCGTAGAACAACGACAGGTCGTTGATGCGAGCTTCCGTCGGCGCGACGAGAATTTCGTCGTCGTTGTTGGTGCCGCTCAGGATGAGTTGATCGGTGCCACCGCCGCCATGCAACTCGACAGGAACGTCCAACGCCTCGGCCACGCTATCATCGATGTAAATCATGTCGCTGTTGGAGGTCCCAAACAACACGACCGTTGACGTCTCGGCCAACGGACGCGAGGCGACCACGTTGTTTCTCGTACCTTTTACGACCTGAATTTCGTCGCCCCGAATACGCAACCGAAGCATCGCACCACCTTGGCCCTCTGGGGCGCGATAGGTGAATACGTCGCTGGCGCGGAAGACTTCGTCCTGAACGGTTTGCAGTCCGGTGTTGCGGCGAATGATGTCCGAGAGGCGAGTGTTCTGGACTTCGGCGAGCTGACGACCTCGCAGAGTGTTCTCGTAGTAGAACCGGTCGCCGTCTCGCGATCGCGTGAATTGATTGACCAACACGGTGTGGATCAATTCGCCCACGCTGCCACCCGGAATGTGATTCTCCGACACCGCACCCGAAAAGACGTCGATGTTGTTGATGTCGCCATCGTATGCGGCTGCAAGCTTGGCTCCTGTGTCGTTGCCTGGCGTGTTGATGAAGTGTCCCGAGGTGAAATCAGGGACCGGGTCGAGTCCAAAATCGATCCGAGTTTGGTTGTAATCAGGCAACCCGTGATCACGGCCACGTTGTAAGTTCGTCGCACCCAGGTCGGTACCCGCAGGCGGATCGAAGAGCAAATTCCGGACGCCATCGACGATGAAGTTGTCAATCTCTTGAAATTGCTGGACGGCCAATCCCTTCAAGTAAGGTTCGATGCCCAACTGGGTCACCAGTTGCGGGTTGAAGAATGCATCTCCCAGACTGACCTGACCATTTGCGACCGTCGAGCCAAGAATCACGGCGTCTTGCACGGCCGAACCATCGGACTCGAGGACCATCAGTTCGTTCGGCAACATTGTGTGCCCGACCCGGTACAGCGAACCCGAGAAGATGTTCGCCACGCTTGCGTTGACGTCGGACTGATACCCCGAGTAGCTTGCGAGCTGGTCTGGTCCCAACAAGGCGGGCAAGAACTCGTTGTACGTGATGGATTGGATTTCGGCCCCAACGATCTTCCGAGCTTCTTGATAAATGAATTCGTCCACCACAGGATTGGACAGCGCCGCTTCGCTCAAGTTCAAGCGGTCGGCAATTCGCCTGGCCTGGTAGTTATGTTCGCGAAGAAATAACGTGTGCAGGGTCGCCAACCCGGGTTGCTCGTTGGAGCGGATGTCTCCGGCAACAAAAAGGTCTTCCGGATCGAGGGGTACGCCCAATCCGGTCGTGGGTGGAGCGGCGTTTTCCAGTCCCAACGTGTTGAACGGCAGAAACTGCCCCGAGCCTGTGGCATCGTTCGTTTCGCCATCGCTCGTGAGCAAGAATCCGCCGTAGTGTGCCCGGAGTCCCTCGGCTTTCTCGCCGTCGGAGCCGTAGACGTTCGACGCGTCGATGTACGACGTGATTTGGTTGATCTGTTGGCGGACCCCTTCCTCGTCCAATTCAAATCGCGACCGTAATTGCGGAATGATCGTCCCCAGCGGCAATTCTTCTTCGTCCGCAGGCACGAAGAAACTGATGTTTTCGTCGTTCTCGGTTCCGACCGGGTCTTCAGTCAAGTCGAGGTCGTGGTCCAGAAATTGGCCCCATTGGAACGTGAAGCTCGTCAGCCCACGGTCGTTGAACTCGTTGGCGTCTTGGTCGAAAAGAATGTTGCTCACCACACGTGGGTTGATCGTGTTGCCGTCTGAATCAACGCGTTCGGCAAGCGTGCCCTGTCCGTCTGCGTATTCGACAGTCGTTAGCCTTAACAACTGTGTATCTTTGGCTCCCCAAGTGTCGTTGGCGAGATTATTACCTGTCCCATCGTACGACCGATATCCAGTGACCGTGGATAAAACCAGTCGTTCTTCAAGAGTTTCGATGCTGATACGAGAGATGTTCCGCGAACGATTCATACTGTCCCTCCGCATGAAAAGAGGTGAAACGAAAAAAAATGCAGAAAAGTTGGGGAGTTCACATTAGACGGGACTGAGGGGGGAGTAATGAAGGAAGATAGAGCTTGGCGTTTTCATCGTCAAGTACACTGCCTATTTTTAATTTTCTTTGTGGTGGGAAAATGAACGCGCAGACGAAAGACCAGGAAATTCCGGACGATGGTGACTTCTGGAACGCTTCTCTCGACAAAATTTGAAGAGTGGGTACAATCAGAAAGGAAGTGATAGCGTGAGGAGGGCCGACTCGCAAAAGCCCTCCTCACGCACGAGCTGAAAGGAGAAGTTAGGTAGGAAGAGTGTGTTGTGAGGTATCTTGGATTGGGACTCGAATACAATCAACAAAAAATAAAAGCAAGGCTCATACCGTTCGTTTCATCTCGCAGAACTTTTTTCATGTTTGTCATATAAGTCTTTATACAACAACAACTTGCATCTTTCCACTTTTTGAAATTCCAGTCCCTTTACGACGACCACGTTTCGTCGATTTTGCTCCGTTTGGCTCATTCCGCTACAAGGCACTGGAGCGTTATTGCGCGAGTTGTGCTATTTTGCACAACCGCGCAAAACCCGACAAATGGCCCCGTTCTGCATGAGCTTGTTCTTTCCTCGTCTCTTCGTAGACCAACAACAAAGCATCCTGACCAAGTGGATTTTGCGATGGCGACACCTTCAGCTTTGATCTTGCGCTCCCCCGGTGCTAATTGCGACGTCGAAACCCAATTTGCGTTTGAGCAAGCCGGGGCTTTGGCGGATCGCGTCCACATCAACCGACTTCGAGAGAATCCGGCCCTACTGCACAAATATCAAATCCTGGTTGTGCCTGGTGGTTTCAGCTACGGCGACGATGTGGCGGGCGGGAAGATTTTGGCCAACCAACTCAGACACTTGCTCGCCGAGACGGTTCAAGAATTCCGTGACCTTGACCGTCTAATTCTCGGAATCTGTAATGGCTTTCAGGCGTTGCTCAAGGCCGGATTAATCGTCCCGCCCGACGAAGACGGACCATTAGTCACGTTGACTCACAACGACTCGGGACGATACGAAGATCGTTGGGTTCATCTGTCTGTAAATGCCGGGAAATCACCGTTCTTGCTCGAAGACGACTCGCTCTATTTGCCGGTCGCGCACGGTGAGGGAAAAATCATTTACCGCGAAGAGTGGATTGGGCAAGGGCTCGACCAGAGCGGGCAGGTCGTCGTGAAATATGCAGGCGAAGACGGAAGGCCTGGGAATTTTCCTGTAAATCCCAACGGCTCCGAAGGCCACACGGCGGGACTCTGCGACGCAACCGGTCGCGTCTTCGGACTCATGCCCCATCCTGAACGCCATGTTTTGCCGACACACCATCCGCGCTGGACAAGGCTTGGGCTAGCCAAAGAACCTGATGGGTTGCGTATCTTTCGAAATGCCGTCAAGTATTTCGAATGAGAGTCGAGGGTTGAGAGTCGAGGGTTGCGCGTCTGTTATTGCTGGCCGAAGGCCAACCTCAACGTAGCCTGGGCAAGCTGTCCAGTCGGGAAATTTAACCACAAACTCCCGCTCTTTTTCCCTCAACCCTCAACCCTCAACTCTCAACCTTAAAGCGTAGCCATGTCGACGTTGTTAAAGTTCCGCCCATAGAACTGCATATAATTCACCTTCCGTTCGAGCGCGTTGAGAACATACTTGGTGAAATTAATCTTCGTAAATGCCTGAGCCCGTCCGAGCCCACCCGGACTGAACACGTTGATCTCCATGAGTTTATCGCCGACCACATCGAGCCCAACCAGGAACATTCCATCCTGGACGAGTTTGGGGCGCACGATCTCGGCAATCCGCAAGGCGACATCGCCGACCTCGGCGGGAGCACTCTTTCCGCCGGCGTGAATATTACTCCGCATGTCGCCACCCGCACGAAGTCGACGGAACGCTGCGTATTTGCCTTTCACGACGAGGGGGCGACCGTTCATCATGAATAACCGCATGTCGCCTTCCTCGGCAGCCGGCAGATATTCCTGGGCAATCACGAAACCGTCGCGGCTGACGGCATCGATCATCTGGTTGAGGTTCGGGATGTCACTCTTTTGCACGAGGAAGACACTGGCCCCGCCTGAACCCTGGAGCGGCTTCAGGACGCAACGGCCTTCTTCCTACGCGACCGCCATGATCTCGGAGCGATCACGGGTGATGAGCGTGCGAGGGCGAACTTCTTGCGGGAACAATTGGAAATACATCTTCGTCGAGGCCTGCGCGAGCCCATCGGGGTCGTTCACGACGATGACCCCTCGACGCATGGCGAATCGCCCGAATTCAGTCGCCGCCGTCGCCGCCCATGGACGTTTGAGGTAATCGTTCGATGGCACGTTCCGCAGCATCAGTATGTCGAGTTCGTCGACGGTAACGCGGGCCTGTACGGCACTCTTTCCTTGCAAATCCTTCAAATAGGTCTCGGTCGATTTATACTTCTTTTGGGGCATCGCGACGGCACGTGCCCGGATCGATTCGTCGGGATCGTAGGCAACGTCGCCCACGCCGAACACATAGACTTCGTGGCCCAGGTTGAGGGCCTCAAAGCCCAAGCGAGTTGTCGTGTAGCTAGCTTCTTCCGTCTGGACGTCGTTGACTAAAAATCCGATCTTCATGACGCACCTTGCTGTTGCGAGTTCGTGTATGCGGCTTGGTGTGTGGATGCTGTCTGGCCAACTCTCGTCGGCATAACGTCGGGGATCCGACCAACATTCTGGCTCGACAAATATTTACTATGGATTGGACCGTAGAACGGAAAATTGTCAAGGTCGAACTATCGCGTCTGGAATTTTGGGGGTGCGGCAAATTTTGGTATCGTCACCACAACCGCTCTATCCCTTTATTTGTGAAAGGCCACATCCTTGACCCGCCCCATGCTCCACACCAAGAGCCAATACCGTGACTTCTATGCGGCCCTTGCCGAACGTCCGCTCGACGACTCGCTGCGTCTGGTCTTCGCCGACTGGCTCGAAGAGAACGGCGACGAAGATTACGCCACGTACATTCGGCTCGAAATCGAAAGGGCCAACATCAAGGACGATCTCGCCCGAACTTGGAGGCTCCGGAAGGAAGCGGAAGATCTTTTCGAGGAACACTGGCGCGAATGGACGGCGATCCTTCCCGATTGGTTACGCGGAGATGTCCATTTCGAACGCGGCTTTCCCGGCGTGCTCTATGCGGTTGCTGCGAAGCGTTTGTTGACCCACGCCGACGAACTTTGGCCTCTCTTCCCGATCCACAGAGTCACTTGCGTGCAGGCCGAATTATCGTGGCCGGAAATCTACAAGTGCCAACACCTCAAGCACATCACAGACCTTGCCTTGCGGCGTTGCCAAGTCGACTCGAACGTCATTGCCTCCTTGGTGGAATGTCCACAGCTGTCCAACTTGCGAGCACTGGATTTGTACGGGAATGCAATCGGGAACGAAGGAGTTCAGGCCATCGTCCAAGCTCCTGTGCTTGCCAGCCTGACCAACTTGCGATTGAACAGGAATGACCTGGACGACAAGAGCATCGAAGCCCTTGCGGCAAACGATTTTCTGTCCAAGATCACGACGTTGGATCTGGGAGACAACAAAATCACCGTGGAAGGCATCCGCAAACATCTGCAAGCACCCATCGACAACTTGCGGGCGTTGACCTTGAGCGGCATTAGCGAATTGGGGACCGAAGCCATTCGGCTCATCGCGAACGGCCCGAAACTGGCGAACCTCGAATATCTGAACTTGAGCCATTCCGTCGATAGCAAAGAGGCGATGGAGGCGCTGGCGGACTCGCCGTACTTGACGAACCTGCGTCTTTTCTATTTCCACGCGACGGAGGATTGGGCGCATGATCACGAGGCCCATCTCGATTGTCTGCGGCGGATCGGTCATTCTCCGATTGCCAGGAACGTTGTGGAGTTTACTCCCTGGTATGGATCGGAGAGAGCCGAGGCCGTCGAAATTATCGCCGAGTCACCTTCCTGGGCCAATCTACAAATTCTCGACTTGGAGTCTTGCAGCGTCACGGACGAAGGACTCCAAGCACTCGCCGCCTCCGAATACGTGCCGCGATTACATGCCCTGCGTTTGTCGAAGAATGGGATCACGGACGAGGGACTTCGGCACATTGCTTCGTCGCCAACTTTCAAGAACTTGGCGATTCTGGAGCTTCACGACACGGACATATCGAACAGGGGAATCAAAGCTCTGGCCGCGTCTCCGCATCTCGTGAATTTACGAGAATTGGGCTTTTGGTCGTGGTCGGCTGATCTGGACGACGAAGCGATCGAAGCTCTGGCCCAATCTCCGCACATCAAACAACTCAGAGATCTCCGTGTCTATGGCCGTGAACTCGGTCCCGAAAGCGCCCAGGCCATCGCCTCCTCGGACAACTTCCGAATGCTCGACACTCTGGCCTTGTCCTCGAACCGTGTCGGTTTCGAAGGCGTCAAAGTTCTTCTGCAAAGCCCGCACTTGGAGTGCCTGCGAACTCTGGACCTCGATTACAACGGACTCGGAGACGAAGGCGTCGAAGTCCTCGTCGCCTACTTCAACATGCCACAACTTCGAACACTCACGCTGCGTGGAAATGCGATCACCGATGTCGGAGCCGTTGCGTTGGCCCATTGCCCGCAGTTAGCTTCGTTACGCCGCCTCTATCTGAACCACAATGAGATTACGGATGCTGGGGCCAAGGCATTGTTCGAGTCGCCATACTTGAGCCAGTTGGAACTGGTCCACCTAGCCAAGAATCCTATTACGCTCGAAGCTCCGAGACCGTTTCATCGCGGAGAGTGAAAAAGTCGGAGGCACATTTGGAACGAGGAAGCAACTTTCTTGAGGACGGCCGACAAAAACATTTCGCTTGGGCGGACGGATAAACAACTGTCGCATTTTGGTGGCACGTCTCCTCGAGTGCGAGCGAAGTTGGTGGCAAACCACCCACACGACAAAGGACTAAAGCAGTGTTTCACGCTTCGCTCATGTCCCTCGCTAACGACGCGCTGGTATAAAGACAATTCCAAAACCAGAGCCACACCGGCAACTTGTAGCAGACCTTCGCCGCCATTGTTCCGAGTGGTTTTGCGTTGCTATAATGGAATATCGCTTTATCAAGGTCTGGGTACACTGTCCGCCCGATAAGGAACATCATGGCCGAGCAAATCCCGGAATCCACAGCCACGTCGGAATACGATTCCCTCCCGCCACACGAAAAGGTCAAACGCTTCCCGAAGAAACCGGGCGTCTATCTCATGAAAGATGCCAGGGGGCGTGAGATCTACGTGGGGAAGGCGAAAAATCTACGCAACCGTGCCGCGAGTTACTTCACAAAGATCGCCAGGGAAGATCCACGCACACGCGACATGGTTCCTCTGATCGCCGACATCGACTATCTGGAGGCCGATACCGAAGTCGATGCGGTCTTCATGGAAGCTCGGCTCATCAAAGACATCCAGCCGCGTTTTAACGTGGACCTGAAAGACGACAAATCGTTCCCCTATCTTCAGATTCGAATGCGGGAGGACTTCCCTCGCGTCGAGTTCACGCGAACGCCTCGCTCCAAGGGCGTGATGCTCTATGGGCCG